>JAKSKQ010000005.1 GCA_024401675.1 Bacteroidales bacterium
CCAATGTAGAAGGCTCCAATCACAACGGGAAGGAGCGCTCCCCGGGCCGCACCCCTATGCAATGGGACTCCTCTTCCAATTGCGGCTTCAGCGAGTGCGCTCCGGAAAACATATACCTTCCCGTATGTCCGGAATGGACTCCGGCAAACTCTTATCAGCAGTATCTCCAGTGGAAGTCTGACGGCTGCCCGAATCCCACATCCAAAGGTCTCATCACTGTCGAATCGCAGAATGATGACCCCGAATCCCTCCTCAACTGGACTCGGAAGTTGATTGCCCTCAGAAAATCATCTCCAGCCTTCCACGCCGGCAGCTTCTGGAAACCGGTGTATCCTGAAAGCGGGGCATATCCGATGGTCTATCGCCGTTACTGCGACAACGAAAATTATCTGGTCGCTCTCAACCCGACAGCGAAGACAATCAAGACTTCCATCCCGCACCAGGACTGCGGGAATATACAGATTGTAATGTCTGAAGGAAATGTAAATTATAAAGCGGGCAAAGCCAGGGACACACTCACGATGTCCGGAACTTCCGTGATAATTATTAAACTCAAATAATGATAAAATATCTGAAATATCTGGCACTTGTATGCCTTGCCCTGTCCTGCACCAAGCCGGAAGCCGGCAATAAGAAGGACACAATCGAGATAGATGCCGGAACCACCATTTACGGAAGGGTTTCCAGCGATGGAGGAGTTCCGGTGGAATTTGCAGTTGTCTCTGACGGGGTCAAATGCGTCAGAACAGGAGCAGATGGAGTGTACCAGCTTGCGTCGGCGAAGAAGAACGGTATCGTGTACATCTGCCCTCCACCCTATTACACTGTAGGAAGAACCGGCAGCCAGCCACTGTTCTACCAGCTTCTCGAAAGCGAACCGTCCTCACCGGAAAGACACGATTTCACCCTGACCTCCGACCCGGACCAGGACAACCATACGAGATTCGTTTTCGGAGACATCCATGTCTATAATGACAACTCCGCCGGATATTTCTCCAACTTGTTCGTATCCAAAGTCAACAAAATGCTCCTTCCCGGAGTGTACAAAATTCCTGTCGGGCTCACTCTCGGTGATATGTCCTGGGATTTGCACTGGTACAAAAGCAACTACCGCAACACTAAGTACATAGCCCTTGCCAACGCCTTGAATCTTCCCGTCTTTAACACTGTCGGCAACCATGACCATGACATGAAATTTGACGGTCACTGGATCAATTCGAAACAGGAACTTGAGGACACTGGCGAAGACTGGAAAGTCGAAATACCGTATAGGGAGAAGCAGGGACCGACATGCTATTCCTGGAACATAGGCAAAATCCACTACATCTCGATGGATGACGTGCTTACTCTCGACGACGGTACCGGAGACGATGACGGTCGCGGATGCACGCTCGGATTCACGGAAGCCGACCTGCAATGGCTCAGGGAAGATCTGAAGTTCGTCAATCCCGGCAAACCCATAGTGCTGTCCGTACACATCCCTTTCTCTAACATCGAAGGCACCATTCGCTCTTCATACGAAAAACTGAACAGATTCGCCGGTCTCAATTCTAAGCATATGCTGGAACCGTTCAAGGGTCATAATCTGCAACTGGTACTCTCGGCACATATCCACAACCTTTATAATAACAAAGTTACAATAGGAGACATTTCCTTCCCCGAGTTCAACTGCGGAGCCGTGTGCGGACATTTCTGGTCAACATCATCAAAGGGGCTGAGTATTTGCTCCGATGGAGTTCCCAACGGTTTCAGAATTATGGAATGGAGTGGAGAAAAACTCAAATCCAATATTTATCAGCCGCTTGAGAAGAAAGGCTTCTATCCTTTCCGCTCATATGACAGGAACTGCATCCAAATCACTTCAGAAAAATCCCAGTCCGAGGCAATGGCCAGCGGATTCTACACGAAAAGCAGCGACAACTATGTGTATATCAGCGTATGGGACTGGAAGGAAGGGTGGAGCATTTCAGTCACCGAGAATGGGAAAGAACTTCCCGTGGAGAATCTCGGCAGAATTTTCGACCCTCTTGCACTCCTGATGCGCTCCAACGGCATGTCCTCCGTCTCAAGAGCCGGTTTCGACATGCGCAGGGTAAAAGCATCTTCACCGAATTCCACTCTCGTCATAACTGTCAAGGACGAATACGGGCACAGCGCCACGGAGACCATGACCCGTCCCAAGGAATTCTCAATAGCAACTTACAAAGCAGAAGATTACTCTAAATAACACTGGTATGAAAAAACTGATATCCCAATCCGTTCTATTTGTTCTGGGTGCAGCGTTTTTCTGTATCACAGCCTTGCCGGCCCATGCCCAACAGAGCAGAACCGTGACCGGTAAAGTGGTGGACGAAAAGGGCGAAGTCCTCATAGGTGCCGGAATCGTTTCGAAAGACGGCAAGCGCGGAACGCTTACTGACGTTGACGGCACCTGGTCCTTCAGTGCACTTGATTCAGATGAGGTGCTGATATTCTCTTTTATGGGTTATGCGTCTCAGGAAGTCAGCATCAAGGGCAAAGACAAAGTAGATGTCATAATGCTGCCTGACACGTCCAATCCGCTCAACGACGTGGTGGTAATCGGTTACGGCACAACAAAGAAGCAGGATCTGACCGGATCGGTGGCAACCGTGAAAATGTCCGATATCGCAGACTCTCCTGTCGTATCGGTCGATCAGGCACTCCAGGGCAGAATAGCCGGTATGGATGTGATGAGTACTTCCGGCGATCCGAGCGCCTCCACCTCCATCCGAATCCGAGGCACACGGTCCATCGAGGCGTCCAACGAACCGCTTCTTGTGGTGGACGGAGTAATGGATGCTGTATCGGATATCGGAGATATCAATCCGGATGACATAGAGTCCATCTCGGTGATGAAAGACGCGTCCTCCACCGCCATCTACGGAAGCCGGGGTGCCAACGGAGTCATCATCATTACCACCAAGAAAGGTATAACCGACAAGCCTACAGTCCGACTTAAAGCATCCTTTGGAGTGTCCCAGATATCGAAGAAACTGGATCTCATGAATGCCGAGGAATTCCTCCGCTACCGCAATGATTACTATTGGTTCCGCGGAGATCAGGATCCGGCAATGACTGCAATCAAGGATATTTCGAAATATCCCAACGATGTGGACTGGGTGAAGGCCATCACCCGCCTGGCCCCCTACCAGAACTATCAGTTCACCGTCAGCGGAAATAAAGACGGAAACAACTACTACGGCTCACTGTCATTTGTGGACAACAAAGGTATCATCATAAATACAGGTGAAAAACGCGTCACGGGCCGCTTCAACTTCTCGAAGGATTTCAATTCATGGCTCAACGCCGGACTCAAGGCATACACCTCATATAGGAAAAGCGACCTGAACAAAGCCGGCATCGGAGGTACAAAAACCAATGACGGCGCCATGTATCTCCCCCCTATCACCGGCTTGCTGGATATACACAATCCTCTGTATGAAGAAGGCAGCCTCATCAACACCCCTTATGCGTCATCCATCTACGAAGACTACTACAAGGATTCATGGATCAACACCATCAGTCTCGACGCCACGGCAAAAGCCACCAGGCACCTGACAATAAAGACACAGAACACTCTTTATACGGCTCACGGACACTCCTATCATTTCTGGCCGAACACCCTTCCCAAGCGCCGTCCCGAAGAAGGTGCCGACGCTCTCAAGCATGAATACGAGCAAGTGCGCTTCACTTCAGAAAATACAGTGACATACAAAAGGCGTTTCAACAGATACCACAACTTCGATGCGATGGCCGGATATTCCATAAACATCCAGACCAACAAGAACACAGATGTCAAGGCCAGGGGACTCATTTTGGACGAACTCAAATGGAATAATCTCAACGGCATCAGCAGCAAGGAGAACTACGATGTGAATTCCAGCTGTTATGAAATTCTGCGCCAGTCCTTCTTCGGAAGAATCAACTACAACTTCAAGAGCCGCTACTACTTCACTGCGACCCTCCGCGCCGATGGCTCGTCCAATTTCGCAGCCAACCGGAAGTGGGGATTCTTTCCCTCGGCCGCATTCAAATGGAACATCAAGAAGGAGCCTTTCATGAAGAAAGCCAAATGGTTGGACGCTCTGGATCTCAGAGCCAGCGCAGGACGCACCGGTAATGACGCCATCGCTGCATACCGCTCGCTTCAGGCCTATGAATCAACTACCGACGGTTACATTTTCAACGGTTCGCAAGGAGTGTCATATTACCCTTCAAGGCTTGAAAATCCCAATCTTACCTGGGAGAAGACTGACCAGTACAGCATAGCGCTCGAATCATCGTTCCTCAAAAACAGGATCAAGTTGGAGTTGGAAGGATATTATTCCAGAACCACCGATCTTCTGCTTTCAGTGCAGACTATCGCCAGCACCGGTTACACGTCACGCTTCCAGAATCTGGGACTCACTTCCAACAAGGGAGTGGAACTTTCAATTGAGACTCACAATATCGAAAGGGAGAAATTCGGCTGGACCACCACATTCACCATTTCCAGAAATGTCCAGATGGTTGAGGATATAGGCGCGGAAGAATATCTCTCGAAAATCAATGCTCCTGTTTCCGGTCTGATGATGTACGGCTACAAGGCCGGATATCCGCTCAATGCCCTCTGGGGGCTTGTGGATGCAGGATGTTTCCACAACACAGCAGAAGTCGCTGCAAACCAGGACCCGAGCAGTCCTGATTACCACAAATACATCTGCTACGGCTCCACTGCCGAACCGGGTCTGCAGAGAGTCATCGACCAGAACCGTGACGGTTCGGTTGGCATGGATGATGTCGTCTATCTGGGCCAGGCGGATCCTGAATTCTACGGCGGTCTCCAGAACAATTTCAACATAGGCCGCCTCAAACTGGGAATCTTCTTCAACTACTCGGTCGGAGGTGCCATCTACAACTACTCCGAACTCTATATGGGAGGCAGCTACAGGAGCAACCAGTACAGATATATGCTTGACAGTTGGCATCCGCTGCGCAATCCGAATTCCGATACGCCCCGTGCCGGAGGATCCCAGGTTATGCTTCCCAGTTCAAGGTTCGTCCATGATGCATCTTATCTGCGCCTGAAGGAAGTGAACCTCCAATACACCTTCGATTTCAAGAAAAAGAAGAGCAATCCTGTAGTCAAGTCCCTCACACTTGGTCTGAGCGGGACAAACCTCTACCTGTGGTCGAACTACAACGGTTTCGATCCTGATGTCAGTTCGGAGAGCGACGACTCGACTCTGAGGCGTGTGGATATGGACGCATATCCGTCGTCGCGCAAGGTGGTGCTGAATGTTCAACTGAAATTCTAAGTCCTCAAGCAATATGAAAAAATATATCATTCTCATTGTTGCCCTTATAATGGGACTCCAAAGCTGCTCTCTTGAAGAGAAAAGAACCTCATTCGCCAACCGCGGAAGTTGTTATGAAACCATATTCCAGATGAGAAGCGTGGTCAACTCCTGCTACATTCCAATAAAAAAGATGATGAACTACTCGTTCGGTATGGGAATGGAGGCAGCCACGGACCTCTGGTACGACAACACTTCAGTCGCGGATGCCATCTGTGACATAACTCCGACCAAGAACGGCCAGGCCAAGAATATCTGGACTTACTGCTATCAAGGTGTTATGTACTGCAACGAGGCCATCACCTGCATGGAGAAATCAACCTCCGTGCCCAATGACGACAAGGCTCCGCTGATTGCAGAATGTCATGTACTCAGGGCACTATATTACTATTACCTGACTTGTATCTTCAACGGTGTCCCTTACTACACATATATGGTGGAGGATATGGAAACCCTCGCAAAAATCAGAGCTCTCCCCAGAACCGATGCCGACGAAATTCGTAAAAATGTGTATAACGACCTGAAGGACAACGCACTCCCTTATTTCACGGAGGCCAACGGCTACTGGAAGCGCACATCGGAAATCGAAGGCAACCGGGCCGGCGCTCCTCTCGCCCTCATGCTGATGGCCAAGATGATGATGTGGAATGAAGATTGGGATGCCGCACTGGAAGCTCTGGAGCAGCTCGAGCTCATTTACGGTGTACTCAATGAAGAGAAATACCCTCTTTCCGACACATGGTGGTCTGTGAAAAACACGGCCGAAAGCATCTTCGAAGTTCAGCATGAATGGTCTCCCGACGGGATACAGGCCGGAGGCGCATACTGCCGTCTGCTCTACCCTTCGATTGACAACGGAACCATGGACGGAATTCTCATGCCCTATTTCGGCACACAGCTGACAAGCCACTCTGTGCTCCGCTGCACCGATTATTTCGCCCATTGGCGTCCGGCTTCCAACACCTTCCTCAAAAAGGATGACGGTAAGACATCGCTCTTCGATCCTCTTCCGCTGACTTGGGGTGAATACAATATCGAATGGCAGCGCTACAGTGCGGTTCTGGACTATGATGCCATCAAGGCCGGTGTCATCCGCGGACGAAAGATAGACAAGAGGGTCCTGCATGTCATAGGTATGGGGGACCTCTGGAACTACGGCCAGTACAAGACTACCGAGCCCACTCCGGATGACAAGACCTTCAATTCCGTGCGCAAGAACGGCCGTCCTTACGCCGGCCCTAAGTTCTGGTTCCCCGGAATGGTGGACAACAATGACGGAAACAATTACAAGATTTTCCGCTATGCGGACGCTGTCCTTATGATGGCCGAATGCTGGTGTATGAACGGCAATCTGGAGAAGGCTTCCGCCTATCTGACACAGACTCGTCAGAGGGCCGGAGTCGATCCCCTTGTGGCAGCAGACCAAACCAGTATGATGAGTTTCATCCGCGATGAGCGCGCCCGGGAGCTCGCCGGTGAAATGCACAGGCGCTTCGACCTGGTACGATGGGGAATCTGGTACGATTCCATATTGGCGAATAACAAGGGCAATATCATCAAATATATCAAGCCCTGCCACAAATTCTACCCCATTCCGGACAAGGAATGTTCTCTTTCCGGCGGAGTTCTCAGTAATCCGGAATATGCCGGAATCGCCGATTCAGGCGGCGAAGAGTCCGGAGAAGAACAATTTGAAGACGAATAATTGCAAGGTATATGAAAAAGTTCAATATAATAATCATAAGTCTGCTCTCTATCGGATGCCTTGCCGCATCCTGCTCTAAAGTCTATCAGGAAAAATGGGACAGCCTGTATTATATAGACGAGTTCGGAGACAAAATCTGCCGTCTGCAGAGCACTTATCAATTGACCAACGACTCCACAGACGAGAACTACGATATCCCCTTTCAACTTCCCATCGCAATTTACTACAGCGGCACTTGGAAAGCTGAAATATTGGGAGAATGCAACTGGGCGTTTCTTGACAGGACCTCCTGCACCGGTGTCCATTATCTGCATTTGGCATATCTGCAGAACTTCACCGGAGAGACCCGCTATACGACAATCAAAATCACCTGCGACAACGGAGAAAGCGCAGAAATAACATTAACTCAGGAATCATTATGAAAACAGGCAGAACAGTTGAATTGATTGCGCTGGGAATCTTTCTCACGCTCCTGACACCCTGCTGCAGCCGGATTCAAGGTCTGAAGAGTGTGCGCATGAGTCAGAGGGAACTCATCATTTCCGAAGGCGCTACAGCCAAACTTTCCGCGCAGGTCCTCCCCGAAGGCAGTTCTCAGGAACTGGTCTGGTCATCGCTGGATGATGAGATAGCCAGTGTGGACCAAGACGGTCTCGTACACGCCAAAGTGGGAGGTAGAACCTATATCATGGCCAGCAACGGTCCCGTCACAGGCGGCTGCATGGTAAGAGTCATAGCCCATGTATCCGGAGTAAAACTCAGTCAAAATGAGGCTGTGGTGGAGAGGGACGGAATGTTCCAGCTCATTGCCACCGTCCTTCCGGAAGCGGCATACAACGACACGGTCAAATGGAAATCCACAGACGAGAATATTGCCGTCGTTGGCAACGGAATCGTGACCGGCCTGAATGTAGGCAAGGCAGACATTGTGGTCATAACCGATGAAGGCGGTTTCACCGATACCTGCCATGTGGAGGTCATCAGTTCCATCCAGAAGATTACCCTCAGCCAGAACGAACTCCAGCTCAATACCGGCGGCACAGCACAGCTGACCGCCACAATAAGCCCGGCAGACGCCACATATCCCGAAATCGTCTGGACTTCTTCCGACGATGAGGTGGCCACCGTGGACCAGAGCGGAAATATCACAGCCCGCAAGCGCGGAAAATGCACCGTCACCGCCACAGCCGCAGTTGGAGGAGCAAGTTCAAGCTGCGAAGTCACTGTCTATTCACCTGTGACCGGAGTAATCATAGACAAGCATGAACTTGAACTCTATGTGGGAGACCGCGCGGTGATGACCGCCAAAGTCCTGCCCGAAGATGCCAACAACAACCGGGTGACCTGGACTTCCAGCAAGACAACCGTCGCCAAGATAGTTTCAGCTACAGGTGTACTTACCGCCGTATCCGCGGGAGTTGCCGAGATTACCGTCAAGACCACCGAGGGCGGATTCACGGATGTCTGCACGGTCACTGTGATACAGGGAACCCAACCGGTGACCGGAGTGGAACTTGACAAAGCCTCTCTGAGACTCCGAGTCGGCGGTACTTATGAACTCTACGCCAAGGTCAGCCCCGTGGACGCCGCCAACAAGAAAGTCACATGGACCACAAGTGCAAGCACTGTAGCATCCGTAGATTCCAACGGTAAGGTGACCGCCAAGGATGCGGGATCCTGCACCATTACGGCAACCACCGCTGATGGAGGATTCGTGTCAAAATGTGAAGTCAAAGTCGTAGGCTTCGATACCAATATCGGAGAACTCGACGAGACCGGTTATGAATGGGAAAATTAGACTTTACCGATATGAAAGCACAATATTCATACATACTTTTTATCGCAGGGCTTCTCACAATATTCTCCTGCACAAAGGAAACCGAAGTTACGCAGCACTCCTATAGTGGTGAAGAAGTGACAATATCGCTGATTGCCACCACACCGGATTGTTCAGTCAGGACTGTTCTCGGAGACGAGACCGGCAGGAAATCCATCAGCTGGGCCGACAAGGACTCCATTGCAATCTACTATGGAACAAGCGCAACATCTTTCAAGGATGTTCCTGTCGGAGAAGGAGGAGAAATCAATTTCCGCGTACAGACATCCGCAACAAAGAATTTCTACTCTGTCTGCCCGCACACGGTGAGCGCAAAGATGAATTCCGCAACAGAGTTCAGAATCACCATACCCCAGGAGCAGAACGGCTCCTTCGCCGAAGCCTGCATAATGGCTGCATGGGCCGGAACCGACAGACTTCTGAGGTTCCAGATGGCAAGTTCGCTGGTTGTCATTGACATAAAGGACAATGCTGTCACCAAAGTCGTGCTGCGTGCAAATGACGGCACTCCCATTGCCGGAAATGCACTTCTTGAGTTCGACCAGGAAAGTGGAGTCATAAACAAAATTACCCTTCCTGAAAACGGGGCGAAGGAAATCATCCTGAATGTGAGCGGCAGTGGCCGATACTATGTGGCTCTTCTTCCCGATGTAAACCTGAAAGCCGGAATCGGATTCAATGTCTATAAAGATTCCGAAGCGAGCGGAGCTTTGTCCCGCACAGCGCTTCCTCTGGATAAAGGACAACTCAGAATACTTGGAGAAATAGATTCACAGGTACTGCCGTCCGGCGACATATTCATAAAGGAAGACGGCCTTGGTAAAGGAACCAGTTGGGCCGATGCTGCCGGTCCCGAAACACTGGACCGTCTCCTCAATGCAAGAATTTCCGACAATGTGTGCTTCGACGGCACCACAAGTGCCTGGAGACTCGGCAAAAGGAAGATTTACCTCGCCAAGGGAAATTATACCCTGGGTACCGGGACACTTCCTTTTACATTCACCGCCGGCAGCGGAAGCATTGAAATAATCGGAGGCTTCTATGAAGGTTCTACCGGCAAAGACCTCACCCAATACGCCCCCGGAACCAACCAGACCGTCTTCACCGCCGCCAAAGGTGTGAGGATAGCTGATGTGATCGGAACAGAAGGCGGGAGCATCACTCTGAAAGGCATAACCTTCAAGGGAGCTGACACTTCCACTGACGGAGCCGCTCTCAATATCAATACAGACGGGACGCTGAATCTTACCGACTGTACATTTACCGGTAACACCACTACAGCCTGCGGTGCAGGCTTATATGTCAGCTCAGGCCGAATAAATCTCGATGGCTGCCGCTTCGAACAGAATCAGGCCGTCACCACTATGGCCCCCGCAGCCGAAGAGAGCGACACTTTCCTCTACGGAATCAGCCGTGGAGGAGCAATTTTCGCTGTCGGAAAGGATACAGACCTGTATCTGACAGGCTGCAAATTCAGAAGCAATCTTGCCTTTGTGGGTGCTGACATTGAACTCCAGAAGGGCGCCGATGCCTATGCCTACAACTCATATTTCATAGGAGGTCTTGCACAGGCCGGCAATAATTTCAAGAATTACCCCGGACGCAGCATCAATGCCGATGCCATGCCCTCCGGAGAGATTGGAGCCCTGTGTCTGTGCAACTGTACCTTTACCAAGACAAGTTCCGCCTACACCAGCAACGGAGGTCTTCCAATCGTAGCACCTACCAATTATTACTGCATGTTGGTCAGTTGTACTCTCCACGACGGAGCTGTTGCATCCGTGCGCAACAACAACATCACAACACGTACAACCACCAATCCGGACCTCATCTGGCTTATCAATAATCTGTTCGTGAACTCTGCCGGAAATGCTGTCAATCTCGGAAGCGCATCTGTGCGCCACGGTTTCTACAACATTATGGAAAAAGGAAAGAACTCCTATGCGGAACTGGACCCCACCGATTCAAAAGTTGCCGAACTGGATTTCACTACAATGAAATACAATTCTGAAGAAGGCTACTACAGTTGGAGCATCGATGAAAAGCAACATCCTGTCAACAAGCCAACAAGAGCCTTCGTCAGCGAAACCGTCCAGACCAATTGCCCCGACTTCCATGCCTGGTTGATGTCCATAAACAACAACGCCTACGGTCTGGATCAACTCGGAACTCTCAGGAACCCGGGAGCCATGTATCCCGGAGCCTGGGACAAAGGATTATAATTTCAAACCACACAATATTATGTTTATGAAACACAAACACTACGAAGTCCCGAAACTGGAACGTTTCGTACTTCAAAATGAATCGGTTCTGTGCGTCAGCCAGACATCGGAATCCACACTTCAGGAATATGAAGAAATCACTTATGAATGGTAAGCGTATGAAAAGAATTCATTCTATCCTTGCAATTGCCGCCACAGTGGCCGCATTTGCGTCCTGCGCAAAAGAGACACTCGTAACTTCTTCCGAGAGAGTCAGCAACATCATTCCAGAAGGGAAAAAAGAAATATTATTCTCCACCGCCATTACCAAGACAACCATCGACGAGGGTGTACCCGCCTGGGCCGACAAGGACTCTGTGAAAATCATCTGGGTTGAGGAAAAAGGCGAGGGAGTGCTTGCCGTATGCGACACTACTGCAGCGGTAAATCCTGCCGACGGAACAATCGCCGCCGTCGTGGGAGAAGCCCGCGACTACTATTATGCCGTCTATCCTCACTGGGCTACATCCACAGTGGAAGCCTCTGTTGACAGCCCGGACATTCTATATGTGACAGTCAGAAGCACCTCGACGGATGGGTCCTGGGCAGCAGCACACTATGCAGCCGCTCTCACCACCGAGGGTGAAAAACTTTTCAATTTCAAGAGTGTATCCAACGCTGTCAAATTCACTGTGACCACTCCCGGTGTGACCAGGGTCCAGATCGCAACTCCGGATCAGGCCATGACGGCAGCCAAAGTGAAATTCGCTTTCGACGGCGAGGAAATAGGTGAAAATGTCGAAGTGGTCACTCCGCAAATTACCAGCACGGTCACAGTCAACGGTCCCGGCACATACTACGCTCCCGTCATCTGCGATGCACAGTGGCTTTCAGGCTTTGTAATATCAGAATACATCGGTGATAATCTTGCAAGTTTCTCCGAAGCTCCCAACCCCATCGCATGGGGCCGTTCAGAAGTCTATAACATCGGAACAGTTGAAGAGCATAAGACAACCACCCACGACTGGTTCTTCAAGGCCGAGGGCGAAGGCACCGGTGAAAGCTGGGATGACGCTGCCGGTATCGACAAATTTATCGAACTCCTCTCCGGCTCCACAGGACATCTTTACATCAACAACCAGAATCTCTATCTCGCCGCAGGCTCTTATAATCTCGCCCGCGAAGGCAAGCCCAGCGTGGACATCATCTTCCCTATGCCGACATCTGTCAATATCCTCGGCGGTTATCCCGCTGATGCCACAGGCACCGACCTCAGTGGCCGCAATGTGACCGGGAACAAGACTATCATCTACTCTGACACTGCCGAGAAGAACGGCCGAATCTTCCTCTACAAAGGAAACACCGGCGCCATCACCATCGATGGTATCCAGTTCGGTCCCTACGACAGCATCACACAGAGCGTCCGCGGTTATGCGATGTATGTCAACGGAGATGCAGGCTTCTCTGCCGACAATTCCCTTATCACCTTCAGCAACTGCACCTTCACCGGTATCAAGGGTGAGTATTACGGTGCTATCGACCTGAACAACGCCGCAGGAAAGATGAAAATCGAGAAATGTACATTCGAGGGAAACCAGGCCAATAAGACCGGTGGTTTCGGAGGAGCCGGTCTCTTCATCGAAGCTGCCGCTGACCTTGAGGTGGACAATTGTACATTCACAAACAACTCCGCGACCAGCAATGCATTCGGTGGCGCAGTAGTCATTTCTGATGGAAAAGTCACCATAACTGACTGCACCTTCACAGGCAACTCCTGCAACAACTACGGCGGTGCCGTCGGAGTAGGTGCCGACAAGGAGAAGACCCCCGATGTCGTCATCAAGGATTGCGAATTCACCTCCAATACCGCCCAGCACGCAGGAGCCTTGAATCACATCTTCGGAACTATGCTCTGCGAAGGCTGCACCTTCACCAAGAATACCTGTACAAGGGAAGCGGCGAATGTCGGAGGCGGCGCTTTTGCAACCTTCTACGTTTCAAAAGACGGTGCCCTGCCTGCAGCTGCGGGTGACTACCCCAACAGGTCAAGTGTGAAGCCCAATACCACCCTTAAGAACTGCTCATTCATCGAGAACAGCGCTTACGGCCGCGGCGGCGCCATCCATCATCTCAATTCAGGTACCTGCCTTATCGACGGATGCCTTTTCAAGGGCAACTACAACAGCACCAGCGCGAACGGTGGTGGCGCTATTTATCACGCAGGTGCATCCGGATGCTCAAACCTCTGTATAGCGAACACCCATTTTGACAGCAACTACACCCAGAGAGACGGCTCAACAAACGGAAGCGGTGCAGTGCTTTCCACCAAGAACGGAGCTAAGATTTTCTTCAGCAACTGCTCTTTCACGGGCAACTCCACACTCTCCAAGTCAGAAGGCATCATCTCTACTTCCGATACTTGCGAAGGTCTGTATATGTTCCGTTGCACCTTCCTTGACAACAACCCTGACGTGTGCGTCGTAAGACCCGGCTCAAATCCGGCATTCATTGCCAACTGCACTTTCGCCGAGACTGTAAAGAAGTACAATAAAGGTATCATCTACTGCAACGGAACCGGCACCACCACCGCCATCAACAATATCGTGATTTCCAATGATGTCGAATCTTCTGCTCTCGGAACAGGAACCAAGACCATCAAATCCGGCTACAACATCTGCACAAAGGCAACAGCGACTCTTTCACCCATTGAAGGCGCTACTGCCGACGTAACGGGCAAGCTTGCCGCCGACGTCTTCGCCGATGCAACACCCTCCTTCGATGAGAATTATTGGATCGAGACCAAGGACCTTTCAGGAATGATGGCTTCAGTTTCCAAGGCGGCCATCAAGACTGCCATCCAGAGCGCAAGCGAGGATTTCTACAACTGGCTCGAGTCTATCAAAGCGTTCGACACTATGCCTGTTGAAAACTGGCAGTGCGGCGCATATCAGAAATAAGTACTTATCACTCGGATTCCGTCCGGAGACTCTTCCGGACGGAGTCCGTTTTTAATCAAATGCAACATGAAACACGGTATATTCAAACAGTCGGTTCTCCTGCTGACAGTTCTGTTTTGCAGCACTCAGGCGTTCGCGCAGAATGTATCGAGAGAAATCCCGACATTGAAGCACAACTACGAGGAATTCACAGTCGAGATCGGACTCCCGGAACCCTTCCAAGCCCTTCATCTGACGGATTCACACATCAACAAAATAGACAAAAGGGACTTTGAACGTCTGAGCAGCCGCTTCAACAGACGCGTCAGCAAGTCCAAGGCGATATATAGGGAAATCCACTTGATGGACGCTATCCATTATGTCGAGACCAACGATGATATGCTCCTTCTGCATACCGGGGATTTCCTGGATATGTACTCGGAAGCCGGACTTGACTATGCCGCAATGATATTCAACCGTCTGAAGAACCCGTTCGCCTGTGTCGGTAACCACGAGTTCATCAATGTGAACGGCAAAGCATCCATGGACGACGAATCCCGCGCCGAACTCTACGAATCGATACAGAGCGCCTGGCCCAACGACATAGTATTCGCATCCAAAGTCTATAAAGGTGTCAATTTCGTATCCATCGACAACACCAACAATAATGTCACTAAGGAAATATTCAAAAAAATGAAGGCGGAAGTTGAAAAGGGCCTCCCCATAGTCATCATCTGCCATATCCCATTCTATATCCCGGAAACCGTACAGGAACGTCTTGAACAGAGGGGTGGAGCCGAGTCCGGCGCCTACGCCAGTGTGACCGGGGCCCCGAGAGAAATCACCGACCGCTACGACGGAGATGATGACAAGATGACTGGTCCCAGATACGAACAGCGCTCCACAAAAGTAACGCTCGAATTCACAGAATGGCTCCGCAGCCAAAGCCTTGTAAAAGCAATCATCTGCGGACACAATCACAGGAAACATATAGAGCAGTTCTCTCCGAGCTGTGTACAATATACAGGACTTGCCGCTTATGACGGCAACGCCGCAATCATCAACTTCAAATAATGTTCAATTTCATCTTCATAGCAATATTATCCTCGGCACTGACCCTTTCCTCCCCGGACGGGACGCTCTCCGCAAGCATCAACCCATCAAATGATGCTCTCACCTACAACCTCACCAGTGGAGCGACCGTCCTTACAGAGCCGTCTCAAATTTCGATGACACTCTCCACCGGCGAGAAATGGCCTTCCGGACGTCTGATTTCGGCAAACCGCAAATCGGTTGACACAACTTTCGACACTCCGCTATACAAGAAATCCTCCGTCAGGGACTGCTACAACGAACTCCGCCTCAAATACAAGGATTGTTCCGTAGTATTCAGACTCTATGACGATGCTTTCGCATGGAGGTTCGAGGCATCGGGGCGCAGGCCATACAAGGTTGAGTCCGAACAGGCCTGCTTCCGTCTTCCGGAAGATTGGAACATCTACGCCACATACACCCACAAATACGCCAAACACGGCCTGGACGGGCAGTACTGCGACGATTTCGAGAATGTCTATGAGTATTTCCCCATATCCCAGTGGAACAAGTCACATTTCGCCACATGTCCTCTGATGATCGAGGCGTCAGAGGGAATCAAGATGGTAATCACGGAATCCGACCTCGTGTCATATCCCGGAATGTTCCTCTACAATGAAGACGGAGGGAAAGGGATTTGCGGTAAATTCGCAGCGGTTCCTTCTGAATTCAAGATTGCAGGACACAACGGCCTGCAGGAAATGGTAACAGGACGCCACGACTACATTGCCTCCTGCGACGGCGCTGCAAGGACTTTCCCCTGGCGCATAATATGCATCAGTCACTCCGACATAGAGATGGCCGACAATGATGCTGTAATCCGCCTTGCCTCCGCTCCTGACAAAGGAGCCGACTTCTCCTGGGTGAAGCCAGGCAGAGTAGCCTGGGACTGGCTCAACTCCTGGGGTCTCAGGGGTTTGGACTTCAAGCCGGGAATCAACACGGAAACTTACAAGTATTATATTGATTTCGCATCCAGGCACGGTATCGAATATGTGATTCTGGATGAAGGGTGGTCCATCAAAGGCAAGAACGACCTTTTCGAAGTCGTTCCGGAAATAAATCTGGAAGAAATCATTTCCCACGGCATCGCCAAAGGAGTGGATATCATTCTCTGGGCCGGCCATTATCCGTTTGCAAAAGACATGGAGAACGTCTGCCGGCATTACTCTCGAATGGGAGTGAAGGGTTTCAAGATAGACTTCATGAACAGGGACGACCAGTTAATCGAAGACTTCATGAGCGAGGCTGCCGCCACCTGCGCGAAATACCATATGATTCTCGATTTCCACGGAACACACAAGCCTGTCGGTCTCCAGAGAAAATATCCCAACATAGTCAACTGTGAAGGCATTTTCGGTATGGAGCAGATGAGGAACAAGAACTTGCCGGAATATGATATGGTGGAAACAGACGTACTTGTTCCGTATATCCGCTATGTTGCCGGGTTCGCAGATTACACCCCTGGTCTTATGCGCAATGCCTCCAGGGAGAATTTCCGCCCTGTGAAAACAGAGCCTATGAGTCAGGGGACCAGATGCCACCAGCTGGCCCAGTACATCATCTTCGATGCCCCTCTGAATATGCTTGCTGACAGTCCTTCCAATTATGAGCAGGAGAAGGAATGCCTCGACTTCATTGCCCGAATCCCCACGGTATGGGACGAGACCCGCATCCTATCGGGAAGGGTCGGGGAATATATTGTAACCGCCCGCCGCAGTGGCGGCACCTGGTATGTAGGGGCTATGACAGACTGGACTGAAAGAGATCTGGAAGTGGATTTGTCCTCACTATTCGATGCGCCGGTGAAAGCCGACATGTTCATTGACGGATATTCCGCCGACAAAATTGCCTGCGACTATCGTCACATCAGCATGGATGGTGACGGAAAATGCACCGTCCACCTTGCGCCGGGAGGCGGTTTCGCCGCCATAATAACAAAAAAATAAAGCCCCGTCATGAAAAAGATAAAGCTAAGCCTTTTTGTAAAAGTCCTGATAGCGATTGCCTGCGGTTCGCTGCTGGGACTTGTTGCACCTGAATTTCTGGTAAGGCTTCTGAAAACATTCAATGTACTTTTCGCCCAACTTCTCAAGTTCATAGTTCCTCTTCTGGTGCTTGGACTTGTGACCCCGGCCATAGCAAATGTCGGCAAGGGCGCCGGGAAAATGCTTCTTTTCGTTGTAGGTGCCGCCTATGTCTCCACTGTATGTGCCGGTCTGTTCTCATATTTGTGCACATCCACGGCATTCCCACACTACCTCACCCCGGGAGAACTTTCCACCGAGGCCGTGGCTGCGAAGACTTTCGCTCCCTATATCGACATGAAAATTCCACCGCTTTGCGATATGCTCACCGCGCTGGTGCTCTCCTTCATGTTCGGCATAGGTATGATATACATCAAGGCTCCGGGACTGAAGAAGGCCTTCGATGAATTCGGAGAGATAATAAAACTTGTGATAGAAAAAGTCATCATTCCCCTGCTGCCCTGGTATATTTTCTCCATGATATGTGAGATGAGCGCCAAGGGAGTCATCGATGTGGTGCTCGGTTCAGGTGTCAAGATAATCTTCACCGGTGTGATTCTGTCCATACTGTTCCTGGTGGTGCAATATATAATAGCAGGAGTTATTGCCCGCAAAAATCCCTTCAAGTGCTTGTGGAATATGCTGCCGGCTTACCTTACCGGATTTTCCATCTGCTCCTCCGCCGCTGTTATTCCCGTCACATCCCAGTGCTCGCAGAAGAACGGCGTGAGCGAAGATATCATCAATTTCACCATTCCGCTCTGTTCCAATGTGCACATGTGCGGCAGTACAATCAAACTTGCGGCAACGGCGATTGCTGTCGCTTACATCACCGGAACACCCATTCCGTTTGCCGTGTATCTGAACTTCGTCCTGATGCAGGCTGTCGCAACCGTGGCATCCCCCGGAGTGATGGGAGGTGTGCTTATGGCTTCTGTCGGACTATTGGAATCCATTATGGGCTTCTCTCCCGAGCAGACGGCACTTTTGATGACTATTTATCTTGCCCTTGACGGCTACGGACCGGCCTGCAATGTAACCGGAGACGGCGCAATTGCTCTTATTATGGAAAAGCTTTTTGGAAAAAAGAAGTAATGAGAAAATTCCTGTCCTGTCTATTGCTGATTCTTTTATCCTGTTGTTTCTGCCTGGCCAATCCTCTTGTATTCGGCAAAAGCAGAATCACTCTTGTTTCGCCAACACTCGTGAGGCTGGAATATGCCCTGGACGGGAAATTCATCGACACCCCCACTCTTTTCGCCTATGACAGAACTGCTCTGCTCCAGGAGGACGAATTTTCAGTGACAGCACTCGGAGAAGACCGGTACCGGATAGAGACATCAGCCCTTACGATAGACTTCTGGAACAACGGGTATCCCTTCGGAGAAAGCAATTTCAAAGTGCTCTACCACAAGAACGGCAAAGAAAAGGTGTTCACAAACAGAGGCATATACAATGAAAATCTGGGCGCCAGCATCGCTACTCTTGACAAGTTGGACGGTCCGGTCCCTCTTGGTGACGGTGTTCTGGCAAGGAGCGGCTGGTACATAGTCGATGACGAGGGGAGCGACCTGCTGGAAAACGGCTGGATTCGCCCACGGGCGATGGAAAGGCACATTCAGGACCAATACTGTTTTGTGTACGGAGACGACTACAAAGCCGCACTTAAGGACCTTGGTACTATAGGCGGCCCTATTCCGATGACGCGCCGCCATATCCACGGAATCTGGTTCAGCAGGTATTGGGACTATTCGGCGGAAGATCTTCTGAGTATCGTTGATGAATATGATGCAAACGGATTTCCTCTCGACAATGTGGTCGTGGATATGGGGTGGCACGAGAATGATGCACTTACAGGCTCAGGAGGCTCCGGCAAACTTTACTGGACAGGCTACGACTGGAATGGAGAATACTTCCCTAACCCGGAAAAATTCCTATCCCGGATGCATTCCGAAGGGATAAAGGTCTCCCTCAATGACCACCCTCATGACGGCATCCGTCCCAGTGAATCCATTTATCCTGAATTCATGGAAAAGATGGGAATCCCCCAGGACAGCATTCTGCTTTTCAGCCCTCAGGATTCCATCTATATGAAGAATTTCTTTGCCTTCACCCACGACGGGAAAAACAGTCAGGGAGTGGATTTCTGGTGGTTGGACTGGCAGCAGAACCACATTTACCCCACTGTTCCCGGCTGCAGGACCACGACTCTGAAATGGCTCAACGAACTGTACTTCCGTCAGTCGCAGAAAAGCAATCTGAGAGGCTGCACTTTCAGCCGTTGGGCGGGTTGGGGTGACCACCGTCATCCGGTGCAATTCTCCGGAGATGCGCATATCACCTGGCCCATGCTTGAATTCGAAATCAAGATTTCTTCTTACGGATGCGGAGACGGCTGTTATTACTGGGTACACGATATCGGAGGATTCAAAGGAACTCCTGACCCGGAATTGAATGTCCGTTGGACTCAATTCGGTGCCCTGTCCGCAGCCCTGCGCATCCATTCCACGAAGAACGCAAAACTGGACAGGCGTCCGTATCTGGGCAACATGGATGAAGTCAGCGCCATGCGCAAGGCCTATGGCCTGAGAGCGGAAATAATGCCCTATGTGTACTCCAGTGTCCGTCAGGTCCACGAGACTATGATTCCACTGAGCCGTCCCTTGTTCCTGGAATATCCTCAGGAAGAGGAGGCCTACCGCCACGAGCAGGAATACCTGTTCGGAGATCTTCTTCTCTGCCGCCCCGTGACAAGCAAGGGAGAAGGGCCTGATAAGATTGCATCCAGCACTGTCTGGTTTCCTTCCGGAGATGTCTGGTACGACTGGTTTACCGGTGAAAGATTCAAAGGCGGGCAGACTCTCGAAATCTCCAAGCCTCTGGACCAGTTCCCCTTGTATCAGAAAGGCGGCTGGCTGCTGCCGATGCAGGAATATTGTCCGAGGCCTTCCCTCGACAATCCGCAAACCATCATACTGAAAGTGTATCCTTCTGAAGGAGATTGCGACAATAGTTACATTCTCTATGAAGATGACGGCCTTACACGGGAATATGAAAAGGGATGCTATTGCAAGACAACCTTGAGATATATTCAAAGCGGCAGCAAAGCCAAAGTTGAAATCACCGAAGACGGCGGAACCTATGATGGAAAGCCAGCCTCACGAGAGTATATTGTGAAATATATGAAACTCGACGGCACATGGGGAAATGCAAATACGTCACTGCACAGTTACAAGCCCAACTGCGCCACACGAGCCTCGAATTCGTCCTTGCCGCAGAGAGCGGCGTTTCTTAATTTAGCCCTATAGGTATATACTGTAGGGAGGGCGCAACCAAGGAATTTGGAAATATCCGGGCTGCTCGTAATCCCGAGCCTTATCACTGCCAGTATTCTCACTTCCGTGGTAAGGGTATGAGAAGATTCGTCAAACCTATCCGAGGGCTTCAGCAACTGGTTCACCTCACAGACGAAATCCGGGAAAATATGAAGGAATGCGTCATCGAAAAAGTTGTAGAATTCCTTTTCGCTGGAATAATCCCTATCTATCTGTTTAAGCACTTGTAAAAGTTCATCCCTACCTTTGTCCCGGAGTATCCTCTTATAGTCCTTCTTGTCCTGTTGAGCCTGCTTCATATAGCGCAGCGAAAGCATCATATACCTGAATACATAGACTTCCTTGATTTTGTTGGAAATGGAAAGCTGACTGTTGGATTGTGCAAGTTGCTCGGAAGTCTTTTCCAGTTTGTCCGCCTTCTTCCGATTGTTCTGAAAGAGGATGAGCACAATTATGACCAGAATGCTGAGAAGGGCCAACCCTATGGACTGAATCCATTTCATCTTGATCTGGGACTTTATGTATTCCTGAGAAATACGCTGCTCCGCTATCCCGGAAGTCTGCATCCTCGGATAGAACCGGGAAGATGAGATATCGCTATAATGAATCTGGATATATGAGGCTGCCCTTGAAAAATCCTTGTCATCCAGTCTCATAAGAGCAAGCTGATACAGGGACTGATAGTCTTTGTTGGAAATCCTGATATCCTCGACTGCCGTCTTTGCGAGCCAGTATTCCTTCTGGTTGAGATCTCCCAATTCTCCATACAGCATAGCGATGTTATAGTATATGGATATGATTTCGTGCTGGTCGTTGAACCGGCCGAGACAACCCTTGAATATATCCATTGCCTTCTGTATATCTTCGTTTTCCCTACAGATGTTGGCATAGTTCTTACGTCCGGAAAACGATACGGTGTCAATCTTGAAAAGGCCTGCCCTGATATCGGAGAGATTTATCAGTTCCGAATGATTGTTCTTGAACAAATCTATCCCGAGGTCCAGATATGCCACCCGGTCCTTGACAGACAGACCCGCAGTGTCAATCTGCAGATACTTCTGCTCCGCAATATTCTGGAGCCCGCGGAAAGACAGACTATAGATGGTATGGAAAAGCGAACGTAATTTCTGAACTTCGGATACGGCGTGACTCTCTGCAATTACCGTGTACTTATCCGTGGAATCCAAGTCCAGGTGCTTGTACGCAGCACATAGCGAATCCGCATATTCCCATTTCAAGCTGTCAGATGGTGCTTGTGCAAGAAGCTCTTTCAATCTCTGGTTCTGCTTCTCCACACGTATGGAATAAATATCCCCCTGTGTGAGTTCCTTTTCCAGGACACGAAGTTCATCCTGCAGATATTTCGGTGTGCAACCGGACAGAATCAGCAGTAATGACAAAAGGGAGCCTATGGTTGATTTCCAGGCCATATCCCTACACCAGACGTCTTACAAGGTCATCGGGGTCGCCTTCGAGAAGGTCGATGACGGGAATTTCGATAAGCGTGTAACAGCCCGGTAGATTACGTCCTTTGAGGCGGAATGCGGCCCTGGCGGAGGCGGCGAGAACCTGCCCGGTGAGGGCGGGATTGTTGATACGCATGTTGAATTCGAATTTTCCACCTTCGGTGCGGCCGCTGGCGCCTTCGCGGACGAGGTTCACTCCGTGCATCATGCTGTTCAGGTAATCTATCGAAGTCACGGCAAGGACACGGGTTTCATCATGGACAAAGTAGGGGTCGGCCTTTATGGCCGCGCTCACATCAGCAAATGAAGCGCCCTTTTCAAGTTCCACATAGACCAGACGCTTGTGCACTCCCTTCCCGGCGGGATGAGTCACGCTCAGGGCATCCTTCACTCCGGGAACCGCCTTGGCTGCGACACTGTGCCCCATGGACCTGCCGGGCCCGAAATTGGTGTATGATACACCCTTGGGAGCAAGGGCCTGAAGCAGGGCGCGGACCACTGAATCGCTGCCCGGATCCCATCCTGCGGAAATGATGCTCACGGCGGAGTTTCCGCGCGCTATGGGAGAGAGGAACGCGCGAAGGTCCACTATCCCTGTGTGGATATCATAACTGTCAACGGTGCAGATGCCAGCCTCGAGATATTTCGGAGCGGTCTCCTCAACTTTGCGGGAGGGAACGCTGAGAATAGCCACATCAACCTTTCCCAACTCTGATATGTCGCTCACAACCTTGTATTTCTCAAGTTCCTCAAAACCGTCCCGGATAGGATTTCTTCTGACTATTCCGACACATTCCATATCCGATGCGGCCTCCACGGCCTGAAGGGCATAACGGCCGATATTGCCGTAGCCCACTATGGCAATCCTGATCTTTTCCATAATGGCAGACTATTGAACTGTTTTCTTGGGAATCTTCTTGACCGGCTCACAGGTCAGGTCTATTCCCAGACGCTTGAAAATCTTGCGGTCAACCTCACTGAGCATCACTGTGCAGTGCACCTGGCAGCCTTCAAGGTCCGGCATGTGCTCGAGGGCTTTGCGGCAGTTCTCGTCGCGGGTGCTGAGCATTGAGATAGCCACCAGAACTTCATCCGTGTGAAGTCTCGGATTGTGTCCGTGCAGATAAGTGACCTTGGTCTTCTGTATAGGGTCTATCATCTCCTTGGGGATGAGCTTCACTTCGTGCTTGATTCCGGCAAGATGCTTCAGGGCGTTGAGAATCAGCGCGGCGCTCGGTCCCAGGAGCGGGGAGGTCTCGGCGCTGATTATAGATCCGTCGGGAAGTTGGATAGCAGCCGCGGCAACTCCCGAAACCCTGGTCCTCTCCTTGGCGACAACCGTCACCGGGCGGTTGTCAGTGGTCAGTTTCGCGCTTTGCAGCAGACGGCCGAGTTTGGCAAGTTCGGCATCGTTGCAGTCACCTTCGGCAAGTTTGTTGAGGGCAGTGTAGTAGCGGCGTATGATTTCCTGACAGGCAGCCTCGCGGCAGACATTGTCATCTTCGATGCAGTTGCCTATCATGTTGACGCCCATATCGGTAGGGCTCTTGTAGGGATTTTCGCCGTAAATGCCTTCGAACAATTCATTCAGAACAGGGAAAATCTCTATGTCGCGATTATAGTTGACAGCTGTTTTGCCGTAGGCCTCCAGATGGTAGGGGTCTATCATATTCACATCGTCGAGATCGGCGGTAGCCGCCTCGTAGGCCATGTTCAGGGGATGAGTCAGGGGCAGATTCCATATCGGGAAAGTCTCGAATTTCGCATACCCGGCCTTGATGCCCCTCTTGCAGTCCTGATAGAGCTGGCTCAGGCACACGGCCATCTTGCCGCTTCCGGGGCCCGGAGCCGTCACCACAACAAGGGGACGGGTGGTCTCGACATAATCATTCTTTCCAAATCCATCCTCGGAATCAATCAGGGCAACATTGTTGGGGTAGCCCTCGATGGTATGATGGAAATACACCTTGATTCCCTGGCGGCGGAGTTTGTCCCGGTAGGAGCGGGCGCTGGACTGGCCGTTGAAGTGGGTTATCACCACAGAACTGACAAGGAAACCCCTCTCCTGGAACTCGTTGCGGAGCCGGAGAACGTCCATATCGTAGGTGATGCCGAGGTCGTTCCTGATTTTATTCTTCTCGATATCGACAGCGCTGATGACGATGATGATTTCAGCGTCGTCCTGAAGTTGGGTCAGCATCTTGAGCTTGCTGTCCGGCTCGAATCCGGGAAGCACGCGGCTGGCGTGGTTGTCATCGAAAAGCTTACCACCAAACTCCATATAGAGCTTATTGCCAAACATTGCAATACGCTCCTTGATGTGTTCAGACTGGATTTTTAGGTACTTATTATTATCGAATCCGTTTTTCATAACGGGTTACAAAAATAAAAAAAAGTTGCGCCTCACGCAACTTTTTTATGAATTATCCCTCTTGCACCCCGGACTATTCCACATTATAGGAAATAGCTGAAGGAGGGAGATTGTCCTTGCCCCAATCGAAATTGGGCACAGGACCCATTTCAAGTTCGAGGACACCGCCGCCGACAAGTTCCTCGTGAGTGAACCAGCTGCGGTCGAGAGTCTTGCCGTTCAGACGGGCACTCTGGACATACTTGTTCTCGGCATTGGCGCCGGGAGCTTTGACTGTGAAGGTCTTGCCGTCAGCAAGGTTTATGGTTGTCTTCTCGAACACGGGAGATCCGATACAGTAGATCGGATTACCCTGCTGCACCTGATAGAAGCCCATCATCGAGAACATCACGAAAGCGGACATCGAGCCTCCGTCCTCATCTCCGGGATAACCGAACTTATTGTCGGGGAACCATGTGTCAAGAAGCATACGCACCCTCTTCTGGGCCTTCCATGGACTTCCGAGGTAGTTGTAGATATAAGGAATATGGAAGGTGGGCTGGTTGCCCATCACGAACATACCGACAAGTCCTGATGAATCAGGCTGGTAGTCTCCCCAGAACTTGAATTTGCTGATGCCGGGAGTCTCACGGAAAAGATTGTCGAGCTTTGCCTCGGCCGCAGCGGGACCTCCCATGAGGTCGAACAGGGCGTAGAGGTCGTGCTTGGCGGACCAGTCGAAATTGTAACCGTTGTTCTCGGTGAAGTATTCGCGGCCGGAAAGTTTCGGATCGGCTGTCTCTATCCAGTTGCCTTCTTTGTCCCTGGGCCACACATGACCTTTCTCGACATTGAACACATTCCTGTAGAATGCAGACCTGTTCTTGAACAGTTCCACATCTTCCTCCTTCCCGAGCACTCCGGCCAGCTGGCTGATGCACCAGTCGCTGTAGGAGTTGTCGATGGTAACTGAGACGCACTGCCTCTTCTCCCAGTGGGTATCGACCTTCGGCTCGGTCTCCGCCTCACCGGGACGCAGGCCCGGCATATAGCCGTGCTCGCCGTAGAACTTGTCCAGAGATGTTGCGGGGCCGTTGTTCCAGGGAAGCATGGTGGCCTCGAGAGAACCCTTCTTCACACCTTCGTAGGCGGTCTCGAGATCGAAGTCACGCAGACCCTTGAACCAGGCATCGGTGAACCAGTTGGCGGCGTTGTTGCCGGTCATTGCAGGCCAGTCACCGAAAGCGACTGCGAAATTGGGCACCCACCCGCACTGACGGTACATTTCAATATATGAGCGGATCATTGCCTGAGATTTCTCAGGCTCGATAATCATATTCAGAGGCTGGAGAGTGATGAACATATCCCAGAGCCAGTTGTCCACATAGAACGGCTCCGCGCTCTCGTGCACCTGATGGTCGAAGGAACTCCAGTAGCGGCCGTACTCGTTGATATCGACCATACGCTCGCTGGCATGGTAGAAAGCGGAGTAGAAAGTCCTCTTCTGGGCAAGTGTGCCGCCCTCAACCTGAATGCGGTCCATGGCTTCTTTCCAAATCTTCTTCGCTTCGGCCTTCACGGAGCAGAAATCCCAGCCGGGAATCTCCTTCTCAAGATTCTCCTTCGCCTGCTCGACACTGATGTAGGACACGCCGTATTTCATGTGGTATGTGCCCTTGTCGGCTATCATCAGGCTCACTTTCTTCTCGTTTTTCGGAAGGACCTCGGCGACGGGAGCATCGGTCACTGCGTAGATGTAGCATTTGAGTCCCTGGCTCTCGTCCCATCCGGTCACGACACCGTCGGCATCGGCATGTACCTCGCCCCGACGGCCGTTGATGGCGAAATTGAAGGCGTACGGGCCCTCGTCGCTCTTGAAGTCAATGCGGTAAATGGCGGAATGGGTCTTGGGAGTGACGGCAACTTCATTGTAGGTCCGTTCCTGAGTCGCGCTGTAGAAGTAAGGAGTGCAAGTCTCATTCTCCACTGTGAAATGGCTGGAAAGATGAGTGCAGCCTTCGCCGCTCAGGGGAAGGAAGCGCCATGCCCAGGCCACCCTGTACGAAGTAACCTGAAGGATGAAATGATGAATCTGGTCGTCAATCTGGTCGTTCTTCCAGGGATATGTTCTCAACATGGAGTTGGGAATCTGGACAGTGGGACGTGTGGGCTGGAGTATGTGGCCGACACCGCCTACATTTGGATCGACATATTGGAGGTTACCCTCGGAGCAGTTGCAGCAGGCAGTCATGAACGCGGCTGCGGCAACAATTGCGATAAGTGGTTTGTTCATATATTGTGATTTGGTTGTTATCAGAAAAGGCCGTAAAGTTCGGCGTCGATTTTATCGGTTATGAATGCGAAATCCTCCGGGCGGTTCTCGAAGTCGAGATTGTCGGCATCTATGATGAGGATGCGTCCCTTGTAGGAATCAATCCATTTCTCATAGCGCTCGTTCAGTCCGGACAGATATTCTATGGAAATGCTTTTCTCGTACTCGCGGCCCCTTTTCTGAATCTGATACACCAGATGAGGCACCGAGGACTTCAGATAGATGAGCAGGTCCGGAAGGCTGACCATACTCATCATGAGATTGTATATCTCCATATATGTGTCATAGTCCCTCTGCGACAGATTGCCCAGGGCGAGGTTGTTGGTCACGAAGATGTTGACGCCCTCCATTATTGTCCTGTCCTGGATTATCACATCGGAACTGTGCGATATTTCCAGAAGGTCCTTGAACCTCTGTGCGAGGAAATAGGTCTCGAGATTGTAGGACCACCTGGGAATATCCTTGTAGTAGTCTTCGAGATAGGGGTTGTAGCTGACCGCCTCGAACTTCGGGGTCCATCCGTAATGTTCGGAGAGCTTGCGTGTCAGGGTTGTTTTTCCGCTGCCGATATTTCCGGCTATTCCTATATGCATGGCTATTTGCTGATTTTAATTACACCGACATATTCTCCCCAGCATCCGTCAGTGACAATCGTCACAGGGTCACCGTCAAGGTTGTTCACAGTTACTGCAGAGTCGAGGAAGGTGTGGGAATGACCTCCGACAATTATGTCCACGCCGCGGGTTTCGGCCGCGAGGGCGGTGTCGCAGTATTTCTCTCTTTCATAACCCAGGTGAGTGAGGCAGATGACAAGGTCGCAATGCTTCTTCTCCCTGAGTTCCATAGCTAAGGCACCGACCACTTCGGGAGTGTTCAAGGCTGTCAAACTGCTCTGATGTTCCTGTTGAACCAATGAGGATATGTCCGGCAGAAGTCCGATGACACCGATTTTGAAACCGCCGCGGCGGAAAATTGCGTAAGGGTTTATGTGTCTTGCAATTTCCAGGGACCCGAAATCATAGTTGGCGCAGACCACCTTGACAGGGCGCTGCAATTTGAGCCTGCCGGCGAGAGCCAGGGGGCCGTTGTCGAACTCGTGATTGCCAAGCGACATGGCATCCACGCCCATATCACGCACAATAGAGCTTTCGAGGGAACCTTCGAGCAAAGTGAAGTATGAAGAGCCCTGGGAAATGTCCCCGGCGTCGAGGACCAGGACATTGCGGCGTCCGTCGGCGCGGCGCACGCTGTCTATGAAAGCGGCTCTTTCGATGACTCCTCCCACATTAGGAACATCACCGTATCCCATGAACGGGTCAATGTGGCTGTGGGTGTCATTGGTATGTATGATGGTGAGGCTGCGAGCCTGACCGGATGCGGTGGCAAGACTCAGCGCAAGAATGAGAAACAAGAAACGGCTTTTCATATTATTTTCCCTCCTTCTCTGATGAGTTGATTATCCTGACTCTTCCGTCAGTGTGATAGGTAATCGGAGCCTTCGCGGCGGAAAGGGAATCCACATATTCCATCACAAGGTCCAAGAGTATGACATCGCTCTGAATGAATTCAACGGCATCCTTGCGCAGAAACAGATTGTCCCCTCCGTCGAGAAGGAAATCCAATGTCGTGATTCCATACTCGGCATCATCGTCAATAGGCTTGCCTCCGACAAGCAGAGATTCTATGTTTCCGTCCCTTACCACAAGAGTGGCACCGCTGAAAGGCTGAATACCGGTTGTGACCAACTGGTCGAAAATCTCTCTTAGCCTGGTACCCTTGATTTTCACATAGGCGAGATGGTTTTTGAAAGGAAACATAGATATGATATCGTCGGCGATGACCCGGCCCTTGGGAATGATGGTCCTTATGCCGCCGAAATTACCGAAGGCCACATCTATCTGCTTGTCAGAAAAGATTCTGCGGGCAGTGATGAGCATACGGTCTGTCATCATATCGGAAAGTTCGCTCTCCGGCTTGTGAGCCCTGAGAACCCTTGGGCTTTCCCCTATATACCTCTTGACAGGAGTCATCTCAGACTGGGCGTCAATGACTCGGGAAGCAATCTTGACTATGCTTCCCCCCTTGTAGTCTTTTCCATTCGGGGCGTGATAGGTGTTGCCCTCCACTGACCCGATACTTTCCTTGATGTTGTCAGTCCCGGGAATTGAACATCCGGTACGGCTGCCGTCCATACATACCCTTTCCCAGGTAATCTGATACCTTCCCTGGGCGGATAGAGTCAGGGCCGCAAGGGTGGCGGAAACGAGAATCAATAACAATCGCTTCATATATTTTTTATTTCATTTTCAACCATTTCCAGAGGTCCTGGAAGGTGCTCTTCTTCCCGAACATGAGGATTCCGACATTATAGATTTTGGCGGAGGCCCAGGCCCCGGCGATACAGGTGACCACAAGAAGTCCCAGCGAAAGCGCAAGTTCCCATGTCTCGACTCCGAACGGAAGTCTTGCGAGCATCACGATGGGGGATGTGAAGGGTATCATCGAGCCCCAGAACACAAGCGACGATTCGGGAGCATTGAATGCATAGATGGCTATGAAGTACGCCAGCATCAGGGGCACAGTCAGCGGAAGTTGGAGCTGGGAGGCGTCGCCTTCGCTCTCCACCGCGGAACCGACTGCCGCATAGAGGCTGGCATAGAGCAGATATCCGAAAATGAAGAATACCAGGAACACCAGTATTATCTTTCCGTACGGCAGGGAACTGATTGTGGAAATGATTACCGCGGCCTCGCTCTGGTCTGAAGATGCGGGCGCAATCTGGTCGATGGTGGCGGTCACCGAAGGATCCGCAATCGCTGAAGAGGATGCCGCGGAAGTGATTTCTGCGAATTTCTCTTCGCCTATGAAGGTCGCGGCGGCGCCGACTATGGATACTGTCAGCACTATCCAGAGGAAGAACTGAGTGAGGGCCACCAGCGCCACGCCGATGATTTTGCCGAACATGAGTTCGGTGGCTTTGACTGAACTTATCAGCACTTCGACCACCCGGCTCGCCTTCTCCTCAATCACAGCGGACATAACCATTCCTCCGAAGAGTGTAATGAACATGAAGATTACAAGACCGAGAATCATGGACAGGGCGGTATAGACGCCTTCCTCCGACACATTTTCCTTACCGTCTTCGTCGATGGTGTAGGATTTGGGTCTGATGTCCGGCTTGACATCCTTGAGAATCCGGTCCAGACCTTCGATTCCGTAGGTGCCGACCCGGTAGTTCTCCACCGCGTCATTGACCTTGCGGGTAAGGTTCTCGGTCAGGTCAAGTCCCAGCGGCTGGCTGGAGAAAATCTCGAAAGTGAGACTATTGTCGGCGTCAAGAGCGGAAAGCGCCATCAGGGCGTCATAGGTTCCGTCGGTCAGAAGCGCCTTCACGGAGTCTGCCGGCGCTCCGGTGAGGTCCACAAAGCACGCGGATTCGCTGTCCTGGAGAGTGGGCATCACGACCGCACTGTCATCCATCACGGCGATGAACTTCATCTTATCCTTGGCATTGAGCATCATCACTATGGGCACGATGCACAGGGCAGCCATCAGCACCGGCACGAGGAATGTGGTCACAAGGAAGGATTTCTTCCTGACCTTGTTGAGATATTCCCTGCGGATTACTATTCCTATATTCCTGAGTTTCATTTGTTTTCCTCCCCTGTTACAAGTTTGATGAAAATATCGTTCATCCTCGGCATGAGTTCCCGGTAAGCATTCACTGTCACGCCCCTTGAGATGAAATCGGAGAGGGTGAGGTTGCCGTCGGTACCCTGACGCGGGAACACCTCGGTATGACGTCCGTCGGCATCGGTATAGACAATCTCCACATTGTCATTTCCCTCCTTGCGGCGGATTTCATCCACCGGACCGGTAATCACCAGACGGGATTTGTTGATGAGGGCTATCTCGTCGCAGAGTTCCTCGACTGATTCCATGTTATGGGTGGAGAGGACTATTGTGGCGCCGGCTTCCTTCAGTGCGAGGATTTCCTCGCGGATAAGTTGGGCGTTGACCGGGTCGAAGCCGGAAAACGGTTCGTCGAGGATGAGCAGTTGGGGCTTGTGCACCACAGTTGTGATGAACTGCACTTTCTGAGCCATTCCCTTGGACAGTTCCTCGACCTTCTTGTCCCACCAGCTCTCTATCCCGAACTTGGTGAACCACTCGACAAGGGCGGCGCGGGCATCGGAGGTGCTCATTCCCTTGAGTTGGGCAAGGTACATGGCCTGGTCGCCGACTTTCATCTTGCGGTAGAGTCCCCTCTCTTCAGGAAGATAGCCTATGCGGCTCACGTCATCCCGGGTGATGGGACGCCCCTTGAACAACACCTCCCCCGCAGTGGGTATGGTGATGCGGTTTATGATGCGGATAAGGGTGGTCTTGCCGGCTCCGTTGGGCCCGAGAAGACCGAAAATCCGGCCTTCGGGAATACTGAGGGACACATTGTCCAGTGCCACCTTCGGCCCGAAAGACCGGCTGATGTTCTTGCATTCGATAATGTTCATACGCTGAGTATCTTCACTACAAGCTCCTTGAGCAGTTCGGAGTCCTCCAAGTCGGAAGACACGTCGCCGCCCTTGCTCTTGTAGTCATATTCCACAAGGACTGAAATGATTCTCTTCAGTGAATCGAAACTGTAATTGCCTGCGGCCGCATCGTATTCTCTGAGGGCGAACGGAGGCACACCGGCAACCGAAGCCTTCTCGGAAGCGGATGCGGAAGGTCTGGCCTTCATAAGGGCGCTGAGTTTCAGAATTCGGTTGAAGTGCATGAAAAGCATGCTGGTCACCGCTGGAAGGGCGAATTTCGCGGCTCCGCCGAGATGTGCGGCGATATCCAGAGCCTTGGCCCGGTCGCGGTAGGAAAGGGCCGAATTGAGTTCGAACACCGAAAATTCGCGGCTGACTCCGACATTCGCCTCCACATCGGAAGTCTCCACAACCTTGCGCCCCTCGGGAAGTCCCTTGGCAATCTTTTCGGCGTGGGAGGCGATTTTGCGCAGGTCGGCTCCGGTGCTGTAGGCGAACAACTGCGCCGCGTCCGGAGTTATTTTGAGGCCGAGGCCCGAAAAATGTTCCATGATCCACTGCGGCAGCTGGTAGTCCTTCAGAAGCGGAGACTCGAGTACCACCGCGCCGCATTTCACGGCATTCTTGTACAGAGCCCTCCGCTTGTCGGCGGACTTTCCCATCACGCATATCACGAGTACCGTGCTGTCGAGGGGATTTGCCACATATTCGCCGAGATCGTCCAGGCGGTCGAGATTCTGGGCTTCCTTGACCACCACCAGCTGGCGGTCGCAGAACACAGGGTAGCGCTTTGCAGAGGCAATGATATCCTCAACCTTGCTCTGAAGGCCGTAGAACACCATCTGATTGAAGTCGCGCTGGTCTTCTTCGAGTGCGTTGTCCATAATGGCGGCGCAGACCTTCTCCACATAATAGGGCTCCTCTCCCATAAGGAGATAGACCGGGGAGAACACCCCGCTGCGGACATCCCGTATGATTTTTTCGCACTCTATGGCGATATCTGCATTCTTTGCCACTGACGCCTATTGCTTTTTTGCCCTTGGATGGGCGGATTTGTAAATTTTTGACAGTTGAGCGATGGAGGCGTGCGTATAGACCTGGGTCGCAGCCAGGGACGAGTGCCCCAGAAACTCCTTGATGGATTCGAGACTGGTGCCGTCTTCAAGCAGTTCGGTCGCTATGGTGTGACGCAGCACATGCGGGGATTTTCTGCCGGAAATTCCTTCCGCACCGGATAGTTCCTTCTTCACCGCCCTGTCAACCGCAGACGGATAAAGTGCCGCAGATGTGCTTGTCACAAGCAACGGACGGGACACTTCCGACGAGCCGCCCAGCAATCGTTCAATCAACTCCAAATATAGCAAAATTTCTCCACACAGAGAGTCCGTAATAGGAATTTCGCGCATTTTGTCTCCCTTTCCGGTGACTGTCAGAGTCCGTCTGGACGGGTCGAAATCCTTCACACGGAGGGATATCAGCTCGGCGCGGCGCACTGCTGTCTGATAGAGTATCGAAATGATGAGCCGGCGGAGACAGGCATCATAGAATTCCTTCACCGCCTTCGTTCCGATGCCTCCTTCGGCGCCGTACCAACTCCTGACAAAATCCGGGTCTGCATATCTTGCGGTGTCCTCGAAGTAGCGGTCCATGCTCTCGCGGCGGAACATTTTCGGAATCCTGCGGGGAAGGCGGGGACGCTTGAGTCTCGAGACCGGGTTGGAGTCCAGTCTGCCCTCCGCGCACAGATGGCGGCAGAAACCGCTGAGCACCGAAAGATGCAGGCAGACGGTCTTGGGAGAAAGATTTTCATCTTCCGAAAGGCTGACTTCCCAGCTCCGGACAGTGGCGGGCACAAGATACTGTGTCACAGAATCCCAGTCACATTTGCAGTATTTCACAAAACGGTCGAGAACATCGGAATATATTTCCACCGTCCTCGGGGAATACCGTCTGACGGAAAGCAGCCATGTCAGATATTCTTCCTTGGGAGAGGGCATCATTCAACCGGTTTGAGCCCTATCGAGGCGGCCTTTTCCCGCATGAACGCATCTGCGGCGGAAAATTCATTGGGAATAACCCCGTCCAGAATCGCGTCCTTGACAGCATTCTTCAGAACCGAGATGTCCTTTCCGGGTTCGATGCCGAAAAGTTCCATTATGTAGTTCCCGTCGATGGGATTCTTGAAATTGCGGATTTCGTCCTTCTTCTCCACTTCCGTCATCTTCACCTTTACCTTCTCGAAATTGGCGCGGTGCATGAGGACTTTGCGGGGATTCTTGCTGGTGATGTCGGCATTGCATAGAATCATCAGGTCATCTATGTCCTCCCCCGCCTCGAACAGCAGACGCCTCACCGCGGAATCGGTGACTTCATCCACAAGAGCTATGGGCCTCATGTGCAGAGAGACCAGTTTCCGGACATATTTGAGTTCCTCTCCAAGAGGCATTTTCAGGGACCTGAAGACCTTGTCCACCATCTTCGCGCCGACCGCCTCATGGCCGTGGAAGGTCCAGCCGACAGCCGGGTCGAAACGCTTGGTGACCGACTTGCCTATGTCGTGGAGCAGGGCCGCCCAGTGTAGGTAGAGTTTCGGTTCGAGCGACGCCTCCTTTTCGAAGTGTATCACATTTTCCAGAACTTCCAAAGTGTGGGCGAAATTGTCCTTGTGACCCTTCCCGTCCTGCACTTCAACTGTTTCGAGGCGGGAAAGCTGGGGCAGAATCTGCATCAGTATTCCGGTGTCCTGCATGATTCGCAGCCCCATCGCGGGAAAAGGTGAAAGGAGAATTTTGTTGAGTTCCTCGAGTATGCGCTCGCCGGCCACGCTCTTCAGAGTCTCAGCCGCGCGTCCCATCGCCTCCAGAGTATCCGGGGCTATGGAGAATTTCCGCTCGGGAGTCGAAAGTTTCACTGCAAAGCGCACCGCACGGAGCATTCTCAAAGGGTCGTCCCCGAATGTGGTGTCCGGATCGACAGGGGTGCGTATTATTCCCGCGTTCAGGTCCCGGATTCCACCGAAAGGATCTATCAATGTGCCGAAGTCCTCCCCTGTGAGGCTGATTGCCATGTCATTGACAGTGAAGTCGCGGCGCTGCTGGTCTTCGTAGAGGGTGCCGTCCTCGATTATCTGCTCCCCTGCAATATGTTTGTAGGAGGTTTTGCGCGCCCCCACGAACTCGATTTCCATTCCCTTGAACCGGAGCATTGCCGTGCCGTAGGTCCGGAAAACCGACACTCGGGCGTGGATGCGCTTTCCGACCGCTTCGGCGAGAGCGATGCCGCTGCCCTCCACAACCACATCTATGTCCTTGCTTTCCAGGCCGAGGAAACTGTCCCGGACATAGCCTCCGACCACATAACTTCTGACTCCGAGCGACTCGGAGCAGGAACGGATTATTCCGAATATTTCACCGCTGACAAATTCTTTCATGAACACTGGTTATCTGATGAGTGAAAACTGCGGGATCTCCTGTATGAAACTATAGTCCCCATTATCCGCGCGGGAAAGGGCGTATGTTTTCAAACCATTGGTTATCACCATATACGGAACATCGAGGACGCGGTTGTAATCCACCGCCTGGGAAAGCACCTTTTCGTCGAGTGTGACTTCCGGGCGCTTGCATTCGACAAGGATGCGCGGCGCGAGATCCCGTCCCCACACCACAATATCGGCGCGGTAATGCTTGTTCCCAAAAGTGAACGGAACTTCGGAAGACATCATGTGCTCCGGAACTCCGTACCGGTCCTTGAGAAGGCCTATGAACCATTGGCGCACCTGTTCTTCAGGAGTAAGAACGACTTCCTTTTTCCTCAGAGGGTCCCGGATGGTCTTTCCGCCCGCCATAGTTCTAATGCTTTCTTATCCTGCTTTTGATTTCCTCTATGATGCCGGAGTCGTCTCCGACAAGGATATTGAGCTGGTCTTCGACCACATCAAGCCTGACAGGGATATGTCCCGGCACCTCACCGTCAAACTCGATGGACTCCATCTGCTCGGAGGCCGGGAGTATGGTGATGCTCCTGGACTTTATGAACATAAGCGGCCTGGTGCCCTCAAGTTTTCCGTTGAAAAGTTTCGGCAGTTTGCAAAGCAGCGAGATGATGGGCATCTTGGGGATTATCGTCATGTTCAGAAGCCCGTCGTCAAGTATCGCGGAAGGCACCTGACGCATGCCGCCACCGGAATATTTGCCGATTCCGTAGGCTATCGAGTAACATTCACCCTCGAAAATCTGGGCATCGTTGGCCAGAATCCTGACGGGGAACGAATAGAAATTGCCTATCACATTGAGGAGGGCCTTGAAATATATCATCTTGTGGGTCTGTCCCAGAGCTTTCTGGTCGTTGACTCTTTCGCACACGCGGGAGTCGAATCCCACGCCGCCGATGTTCAGCATATAGGTGACCTTGTCCGGGAGAGGCTCATAGTTGGCCGGTCTGAGGAATGTGGCCCTGACCACATCCTGCTTGCCGAACGACTTCTTCTTGATGAGTTCGATGACTTCTTCAGTGTCACGGGGGACACCGGTGGATTTGATCCAGTCGTTTCCGGAACCGATGGGGACGACGCCGAGTGTGAAATCGCTCACTTTCACGCCTTCTCCAGAATGGGAGTCCACATATTTCATGATTCCGCAGAGAACTTCATGCACAGTGCCGTCGCCGCCGACTGCCATGAAGCGGCGGAATCCGTCCGCTGCCGCGTCGAGAGTCAAGGTCTCCGCATGTCCCACGTCCATGGTTTTGGCAAAGCGATACACTACTTTGAGTTGCCGGAGCCTGCGCTCTGCTTTCTGCCACTGGCTTATCGTCTTGCCGCTGCCGGCTCTGGGATTTACAATGAAATACCAGATATCCTTGCGTTCTGTCATATAGTCTTATTTTATGATTCTGATCCGGTCCAGTTTGAGGACCACTCCGGAAGGAATGTTGTGTCCCGGATTGTTGTAGTACATCCTTATGTAGTTGATTCTCGAAAGATCGATCTCACCGCCGGTCGTATGCCCTGAAGAAATCGGAAGTTCGAGGTCGTTCCATCCTGTCTTGAGGCCCAGTTCTCCGAAACTCCAGCAGAGTTCCTGATTGTCGCAGGTACCGCTGCTGGTGAATTCCAACTGTCCTGCGGCATCGGCGGGAACTTTGGAGGCATCGGACACATAGAGTGTGACGAGTATCTTGCCGCCGGAAGCGTATGCTGATGCGTTGATGGGAGACGAGAACTTCTTGTTGAAAAGCAGGTAGTGACCGGTGCTGGTGATTGACAGGCTGCCTATTCCGCTGCGATAGTTCTGAGTGTCCAGGGTGATACTGCCGTTTCCGGTAGTCCATCCGTCCACGGAGTTGCATTTGTCGATTGAGAGGCCGGGTTCAGAGCTGCCACTGCCTTCGACTGTGACAAGGCAGGTGGCCGCCGGGGCGCCTCCCCCGTCGATGGCTACAGCCGAGATTGTGGTCTGTCCTTCATCGATTGCGGTAATCAGGCCGCTTTGGTCCACAGTGGCCACCAGATTGTTTGTGGATGACCAGCATATCTTGTTCCGTGCGGCTCCGGCAGGCTTGGTCGAGAGGCCTATTGTGAATTCGTCTCCTATCTTGGCAGTGTATTTCTTGCTTGTGAACTCCATGGAGAGGATGACATTGTAGTCGTAGAGCACCGTCACTTCGCACTGTGCCGGAACAAGTTCTCCGTCAATATCGGTCACCGTGATTTTGGTCTCTCCCTCCGAAACTGCCGTCACCTTTCCGGTCGCGTCCACTGTGGCAACTTTCGGATTTTCAGATTCATATTCGAAGTCATAGCTCCACCCTTCGGCTTCAGCAGCGTCGATTTGGCGTGTCTCGCCGAGATAGATGCAGATGTGATTCGGACTCAACACGATATAGCTTTGTGCCTCCTTCGCGCTTTCACGGGTGATGACTTCCCCGATTGTGCAGCCGGACAGTGAAAGTGCTGCCGCACACAAGAAAAGCGCAAATATATTGTCTGATATTTTTTTCATGGTCTTCGTCAGATTAACCAAAAACTTTCAAAGGTAACTTTTTTCCATCTGCCTTCCAAGTTTCCGAAGATATTTCTTAAATTTGCAGTCCGTGGTGCTGGTGACACCGTCATGGTGCTGGTGACACCGTCATGGTGCTGATGACACCGTCATGGTGCTGGTGACACCGTCATCGCCCCCGCCGCCCCTTTAGTTTAATGGATAGAATTTCGGATTCCGGTTCCG
>JAKSKQ010000050.1 GCA_024401675.1 Bacteroidales bacterium
CTTCTTCTTCAAGGTTCTTGTCTCCTTTTTGAGGTTGTCCTTGTCGGTGGCGTTGCGCACTGTAATGAGGATGCGGCTCAAATCCAACGGTTTGGCGATGAAATCGAAGGCCCCGGCCTTGATACAGGAAACCGCGGTCTCGATATCGGCATGTCCCGATATCATGACTATTGTGGAGTCTATCCCACCGCTTACCATCTTCGAAAGCACTTCCACCCCGTCCATTCCCGGCATCTTTATGTCGCAGAAAATGACCGAATACTGGGATTTCTCAGCCATGGAAAGTCCTGTCAGGCCATCGGATGCTGTATCCACCGAATAGCCTTCATCCTCAAGGATGTTCTTCATCGTACGGCAAATGGCCGCTTCATCGTCAATTACAAGAATCTTGACCATAGTATCTAAAAAGTATGTATAGTAAGGCCGCTTCTGAGTTTGGGCTCGAACCAGGTGGTCTTGGGCGGCATTATGTTGCCGGTGTCGGCAATCCTGACCAGTTCACCCATGCTGACCGGGTAAAGGGCGAAAGCCGCAGCCATCTCTCCGCTGTCAACTCTCCGGCTCAGTTCGCCGAGGCCGCGTATGCCACCTACAAAATCTATGCGAGAATCAGTCCGGAGGTCCTTGATACCGAAAATTTTATCAAGCACCAGACGGGAAAGAATTGTCACATCAAGAGCCCCGACAGGATCATCCGCATCGAAGCGTCCCGGACGCACATTGAGCTTGTACCATTTTCCGCCCAGATACATTGAAAATTCGTGGATGCATGAAGGCCGGTAAGGCTGAGTCCCCATACACATGACATCGAAGTCCCCGCCAAGCATGCCTATCACCTGGGTCGGAACAAGGCCGCCGAGGTCCCGGACCAGACGGTTGTAATCAATGATTTTCAACTGACTTGACGGGAAGCACACAGCCATGAACCAGTTGTACTCCGCCTTCTCGTCGTGACTGGGATCGGCATTTCTGCGCTCCAGGCCGACTCTCGCGGCGGCTGCCGTGCGGTGATGTCCGTCGGAGACATACAACGCATCCACTTCGGATTCGAAAATCCCGGTGATTTCCGAAATGGCGCGGTCATCATCTATCACCCACAGACTGTGGCCGATTCCGTCCGGAGTCACGAAATCATATTCCGGCTCCCCTTTCACCACGCCCTCGACTATGCTTTCCAGTGCGGCATTGTCCGGGTATGCGAAGAACACCGGTTCCATGTTGGCGCTCTGGATGTTGATATGCACCATCCTGTCATCTTCCTTGTCCTTCCTGGTGAGTTCGTGCTTTTTTATCTTCCCTGACGCATAATCATCGGTATGGGCGCACAGCACGATTCCGTACTGGGTGCGGCCGTCCATTGTCTGGGCATATATATAATAACACGGCTTCCCGTCACGGCGGAGCCAGCCCCGTTCCTGCCAGAGGGAGAAATTCTCGACAGCCTTTGCATAGGCCTCGGGGCTGTGTTCTTCAGCAAAGGGCGAGAAATCGATTTCCGGTCTGGTGATGTGAAGAAGGGATTTTTCCCCCGCCTCGGCAAAAGCCTCACTGGAATTCAGCACATCATAGGGCCTGGCGGCAACTTCTCCGACAATGTCCCTGGGCGGTCTCAACGCCGCAAACGGTTTGACTTGTACCATGTTATATTATTTATTCAACTGAAATTTTCTGTCTCCGGATGCGAAAAATCCGCATATCTGCCGGGCCGCGGCAAGGGCCGCATTGACATTGGCCTCCTTTGTCTGGGCACCCATCTTGGAAGGAGTGGCGAATACCCTCTGGCCGAACTTCTCCTTGAGGATCGCGTAATTGTCAGGAGCGATATCCGTCACATATTTGAGGTCCGGACGGTCCTGCAGAGCGCGAAGAAGCCCATCCTCATCAATCACTTCCTTGCGGGCTGTATTGACAAGGCAGGCACCCGCCGGCATCCTGGTCAGAAGGTCATAGCCTATGGATCCGGTTGTCTCGGGAGTGGCCGGTATATGAATCGACACAAAGTCATTGCCGGAGTACAGCTGCTCAAGATCCCTGGCAGGAGTCACTCCGCACTCTGAAATCCGCTCCGGGGCAAGATACGGGTCAACCGCGCTTGCCTTCATCCCGAGGGAAATCGCCTTCGCCGCCACCAGACGGCCCACATTGCCGAAGGCCTGTATTCCTATGCGTTTTCCGCTGATTTCGCAGCCTGTGGTGGGAGTGAACTGATTTCGGGACATGTAAATCATCATCGCGACAGCAAGTTCCGCCACCGCATTGCTGTTCTGAGCGGGAGTGTTCATCGCAACGACTGACGCCTGAGTGCAGGCATCCAGGTCGAGGTTGTCATAGCCGGCACCGGCCCTGACCACAATCTTCAGATTCTTTGCAGCGGATATCACCCGGGAAGTCACCTTGTCGGAGCGTACAATAAGGGCATCAGCATCCCCCACGGCCGATACCAGGGCATCTTCGCCGTCATATTTTTCCAGAACCTCCAAGGTGTGGCCGGCACTTTCGATGATTTCACGTATTCCCCCGACAGCCTGGGGCGCGAAAGGTTTCACTGTTGCAAGCAATACTTTCATAAATTCTCACTATCTGTTGATTTCCTCCCACTCGCGCATGCAATCGACCAGGGCCCGGACACTTTCAATCGGACATGCGTTGTAGATGGACGCCCTGAACCCTCCTACACTGCGGTGTCCTTTGATGCCCACAATCTTGTGAGCCTTTGCGAACTCAAGGAATCCCGCCTCGAGATGTTCCTTTCCGGGAGAGGGCACGAAGCACACATTCATTATGCTTCTGTCCTTTTTATCGGCAGTACCGGCAAACAGGGAGTTACGGTCTATTTCATCATAAAGCATAGCCGCCTTTTTCTCGTCGAGAGCGTGCATAGCGTCGATTCCGCCCTGGGCCTTGAGCCATTTGAGAGTCTCGTTCATGATGAAAATCGGAAAAACCGGAGGGGTGTTGAACATGGAACCGTTGTCAACATACGTTTTCAGGTCGAGCATAGTGGGGATGTATTTGTCACGGCCTTCGAGAAGGTCCTTCCTCACAATCGCGAATGACACACCGGAAGTGCCGACATTCTTCTGTGCGCCTCCGTAAATCATCGCGTACTTGCTCACATCCACCCGGCGGGTCATGATGTCCGAAGACATGTCCGCTATCAGGGGTACCGGAGAATCGAGGTCTTCCTTGATGGATGTGCCGTAGATGGTATTGTTGGTGGTGATGTGGAAATAATCAACATCGGAAGGTATGGTGAATTCAGGTATGTAGCTGTAAGTTCTGTCGGCGGATGAAGCGACAGCATAGGCATCTCCAAGGCCTTTTGCCTCCTTGAGAGCCTTCCTGGCCCATACTCCGGTTTCGAGATAGGCGGCTCTGGTGCGGAGGAAATTCATCGCCACCAGAAGAAATCCCATCGAAGCGCCTCCTCCGAAGAATACAACTTCGTGGGTATCCGGAATATTCAGGAGTTCTTTCCACAAGGCCCTGGTCTCATCCATCACTGCATCCCACTCTTTCGTACGATGAGAAATCTCAAGCACGGACATTCCCGTCCCCCGGAAATCCTGCAAAGCCTGCACTCCGGCATCCAGCGCGCTCTCGGGAAGTACGCACGGACCTGCATTGAAAATATGAACTTTTTTCATTTCGATTGAATTATGTTTTCTACTTGTATCGGATTGCCTTCGACTGAAGACAAACGTCCGATGAATATATCAGTTTCGGAAAGTCTCACCGAAACGGTGAACACGCACTGGTTGTCGAATGACTTGGAAATTATCTCCGCTCCCGAATCCCTGACTGTTTTCAGGACCGTGTCCGTCTGCTCCCATGAGAATGTCACCCTGAATGTCGAAGATGCGTATTTAGTCACCCGCTTTGCCTTCGAGAGGGCATCCGCCGTGCTTGTCCTGTATGCCTTGATAAGGCCGGGGATGCCAAGGAGGACTCCTCCGAAATATCTCACGACCACAACCAGGACATCGCTTAGACCGGCGCTGTCAATCTGGCCGAGAATAGGCCTTCCGGCGCTTCCGGACGGTTCCCCGTCATCATTCGCCCTCCAGATTCCGCCACTGCAACCTATCCTGTATGCATAGCAGCAGTGCCTTGCATCGTGGTACTCTCGCCGAAGCGAGTCCACAATCGCCTTGACTTTCTCAGTGGAATCCACCGGATAAGCAAAAGCGATAAAACGGCTCCCGCTGTCTTTGTATAGTCCGGAAGCCTCCCCCGCTATCGATTGATATTTGTCTGACCGTGTCACTTACTCTGTCGGAGTTTTCGGCTTCGGAAAATTTCTCAGCACTACATTGCACCAGGCACCACGGAACTGGCGTTTCGCACCTGTGGAAAGCACGGCACTGACATCCGCATCCCCACCTGCAAGACCGGCATAAGCATACTCGAAGCACAACTGGACCTTGGTGATTTCTATATCGGTGGGAAGTTCCACTATGCCGATTCCGTCTTTCACATTATAGATGTTGCTCCAACTGCGTCCGTCGAAAAATGTGTATCCCAGAGACGAGACCGGATTGCCGAGATATGTGAATGACAGCACAGCGTCACTTCCCCGCTTTTTCAGGAAACTGACCTTGATTCCGTCAAGAATCTCGTCTATCTGCATCGGCAGCCAGGTCGCAAGGGTCACATTCTCCCCTTCGTGGGTTCTGAACTGAGACGATGCGCCGTGAGGGACACTCTGGAGAAGCATCAGCGACCAGTAATAATACCGGAGAGCATCGTCTATTTTGTTCTTTTCCAGGGACCGCTGTCCGTACTCGGCATAATTTTTAACCTTCACGAGCCTTTCGGCAAACATTCTGGAGATTTCCTGCTTGTCAATATATCGTCCCACGAGGGCACTCGGCTCATAAGAAAGGATTATGCGGCTGGCGTTGGTAAGAGTCGCAGTGGAATAAGTGCTGACCTTGGACAGGACTACCGACTTCGAGTCCACTCCCCAGATTGTGGCTGTTTCCTCCTCGGTCATGTCGAATTCGCTGGACACGGAAACCGCAATCTGGCTGGTTATCGCTGACAGGGCGTTGTGGTCGGCGGCTTCTATCGAAGATCCGGATCCCTCGCCCCAGAGATAAGTATCCCTGTCCGCCTTGATGTCTTTCCAGATTTTGCGGGACTCCCTGACTTCGAGCCTGCGGGCCCGTTTGGTCGCCCGGTCAACCTTATTTTGCGCAAATGAGACTGTTGCACAAAGCAGCAACAGTCCCATAAGCGTTGTTTTTCCGATAGCCAACATTATGGCTGAATATTATTTAGCGAAGCCTTCCTTCACGTAATCGGATACCTTTTCGGCGTATCTCTGTGCGGCTTCACTTTCCTTTGCAGCGGCTTCGTATGCACGGATGCGGGCTGCAGTGGCGCCAGTCACGTCAACGATGAAGTAAGTCTGCATCTCATAGACAGGAGTGGTGACTTTCTTCTTGTCATCCTTCTTTGTCTGCTTGTCCTTGCCGGTCTGCCTTACAATAGTGTATGACTCGATGAGCTCACCTTTGATTTCAGACTCGACAAGTCTTTCGTATGCAGCATAGAAATGATCGAACTCGGCAGCGACATCCTCACCGTCGGCAGCGAGGTCGCTGGTGATGCGGCCCTTCACATAACTGCCTGAAGTCTGGGCGTAGGTACGGCAGGCGTCATTGATGGCCACCTGATGGCCCACGGCCTTGTTTGCTACCTTGGAAGCGACTCCCACGATTTCAGAAACGTTTTCCTGATTGAGTTTCTCATAGTGAGTGAGAAGCTGTACATCGAGGCTGCGTGAGGAACCGTAGAGCTCCCAACCGCCCTTCTTGTATTCTTTCATCTTGGCCTTGTACTCTTTTTTGAGGGCCTTCTTGAGGATACGGTTTGTTCCTGCATCGGCTGTGATGCTGCCTGCGCATGCCACTGTGGCAATTGCAAGGATGATTGAGAGAATTTTTTTCATGATTTTCAACTTTATTTGAGACGTCCGCCGTAAGAGCGGTCTGTTGTGTTGACACTGATTCTTTCACCCTGCTGGATGAAAAGGGGAACCATGATGATTGCACCTGTCTCGAGGGTGGCTTCCTTCATCGCTGAAGTAGTGGCTGTATCACCCTTGACTGCGGGCTCGGTGTAAGTGACCTCCATCTCGACATAAGTGGGAAGTTCGCAGGTGAGGCATTTCTCTTCCTCACCGTCAACCCAGAACATCATTTCCACATGCTGGCTCTCTTTCATGAGGTCAGGATTTTCAACTACATCGGTGCCGAGGTGGATCTGCTCGAAAGTCTCTTCATGCATGAAGTTGTATCCGTCCTCATCTTTGTAAAGATACTGATAGGGACGCCTTTCCACATTGATCACATCGATTTTCGCACCAGCGGTGAAAGTATTCTCGAGGATGCGGCCGTTTTCAAGGTTGCGGAGTTTGCATTTTACGAAAGCGGGGCCTTTACCGGGTTTAACGTGCTGGAACCATACAATTGAGCAGGGTTTGCCGTTATAATTCATGTAAAGACCGTTCTTGAAATCTGCTGTTGTTGCCATAAATGATATTTTTTATTAAACTTTATTGCGCTTTATCCTGCAAAAGTACAAAAACTGAACTTATCTGCCAAATTTTCCGCTATTTCGGACAGAAGCCAGCGCGGAGTCGAAGTTGCACCGCATACTCCGACAGTGACCGGCACGTCCCCGCCCTTGCCGATATCGAACCAGGAAGGCTGTATTTCACTGAACTGAGTGATGTGATATGTGCGCTGATTCACCTCCCGGCACAGGTTGCAGAGCACCTTGCCGTTGGAACTTTCACCTCCGCTGACAAACAGAATCACATCATGGGCGGCCGCGAAGGCGGAAAGATGCTCGTGACGGCCGCTTACCTGACGGCAGATGGTGTCATGGACAGTAAGACTGCCTTCGGGAAGGAGTCCTTCCAGTATCGATGCGATTTCCCTGTATTCGGACGGGCTCTTCGTGGTCTGGGAAAAAAGTTCATATCGCACACCGGCACGGAGTATTCCGGCCTGGGGTATGTCGCCACTGCTTTCCACCACCACGGCATCGGGGCCGGCATGCCCGAGCAGTCCGAGGACCTCCGCATGCCCTTTTTTCCCGAAAATGATGACCCGGCTCCCCCGCCCCGCAGCCGCGGCGATATCCTTCTGGAGTTTGAGGACCACAGGACATGTGCAGTCTATTAGGCGGTATCCGTACTTGTCTATGAGTGAATATGTTGCCGGAGGCTCGCCATGCGCCCTGATAAGGACTGACGAGTTCCCGTCCAAAGACGGCAGTGCATCCACGGATGTGACTCCGAGCCCCATGGTCTGAAGTCGTCTCAGTTCCATTTCATTGTGCACTATGGCTCCGAGGCTGTACAGTTTTCCGGGAGCGGGCTCCACCGAAAGTTCCTTTTCGGCAGTGGAAATGGCCCGTATCACACCGGCGCAGAATCCCGACTGGGAATCGATATCTATCTTGAGTTTCCCCATCTTGAAGCGATAAGGTCGAGAAGCCACTGCATCTGCTGCTGGAAAGTCATGTCGGAATTGTCCAGCACTACTGCGTCCTGGGCCTGTTTCAGAGGAGACACGGCTCTGTGAGAATCCATATAATCCCTCTCCTTAAGATTTTCAAGCACTTCTTCTATAGTTGAAGGCATGCCTTTCGCCTCGAGTTCGGCCGCTCTTCTGCGGGCGCGTACCAGAGGGTCGGCAGTCATGAAAATCTTGAGTTCCGCATTCGGGAAGACAGTCGTGCCTATATCCCTTCCATCCATCACCACCCTGCCGCCGTTGCCTTCACGGTGGAGGATTTCGTCCACATATTCACGGACGAAAGCCAGAGCGAAGACCGGAATCACATGGGAAGATACTTCCATCAACCGTATTTCCTTCTCTATCTCACGCTCCCCCATATACAGATGGCCCGGGATTTCCTTCCCGAAATGAAGGTCGAGTCCCTTCAGCGCGGGTCGGAGCAACATTCCGTCAACCTCACCGGCAGCGGAAATCCAACCGTTTTCCATGCAGAAAAGTGTCACGCCGCGGTAAAGCGCTCCGGAGTCGAGATACAGGAATCCGAGTTCCCGGGATACCAGTTTTGCAAAGGAACTCTTCCCGGTGGAAGAGTAGCCGTCAATGGCTATAGTTATGTCAGGAATATTCATAGAAAGGCAAATCTAACAAAAACTGCGTAAAGTTACAAGTCAATCCAGCGGATTGAGGCATCCCTACGCCAGTAGGACATCTGTTTCCTCGCGTAATGGCGGCTGTTCCGCTTGACAAGTGCCACAGCCTTTTCCACAGACCGGACCGGGCCTTCTCCGGTAGAGAGCCAGTCGAAGTAGTCGAAAAATTCCTGATAGCCGACAGTGCGAAGGGCAGTCGTCTCGATTTCCGTCCCGGAAGGGTCTGTCGTAGTCCGAAGAGGCATGAGGCCCCGGGCCTCTTCCAGCAGCCCTCTTTCCATCATCATATCCACACGGGCGTTGATTCTTTCATATAAAAGGTCCATCGGACGCCTGAGGCCTGTCTTCTCGATTTCGAAACTGCGCTTTTTTACCGGAGCGGTCTTGAAAGACGAGAACTTCCTGCCGGTCATCAGGCATACCTCGAGTGCCCTGACCACCCGCTGTCCGTTGGAAAGGTCGATTTCGAGGCATGTTTCCGGGTCCAGGTCGCTCAGCTGGGCGACAAGGGAATCCACGCCCTCGGACTCGAGCCTCCCGACAAGTGCGGCCCTGAGGACGGGATCCGCATCCGGAAAGGCATCCAGGCCGTTGCAGAATGCATCGATATAGAAACCGGACCCGCCGCACATCACAAGGGTGTCGTGGCCCTCGTCAAAAAGCCTTTCACACAAAGACACGGCCTCAAGTTCGTACTTGCCGGCCGTGTAATTGTCAAAGACAGAATTGGAATGTATGAAATAATGCTTTACGAGGGCAAGTTCCTCCCGGGAAGGAACCGCCGTGCCGATTGTCATCTCCCTGTAAATCTGCCTGGAATCGCAGGATATTACAGGAGAAGAATACTTCTGCGCAAGGTCTATGGCGTAGGAAGTCTTACCTACAGCCGTAGGCCCGAGCACGATGATGACTTTCCGGCCCGGGGAACTCATTCGTCCTCAGAATAAATCTCCTCGCCGTCTTCGTCAGCAGAATCCTCCTCTTCCCCGTCCATATCCTCATCGTCATCGTCATCGTCATCGTCCATATTATCAGGATTGTCTTCGCTCGGAAGAACCTGCTTTTCCTTCGGAAGATCCTCGAATGCGACATAGCCGTTCTCGAATTCGATGGGATTGGGGCCCTTGAGATCCTCAAGCACTATTCTGGCGCTCTGAGAGGCAGGGCTTTCCCCCTCGAAATTCAGGAGCACGCTCTTGGCGTTGGTGGTGTCGTAGAAATACACGAAACTGTCCTCCCCGGCCTTGTGGAGCATCTCGAGTGTTATGTTATCTATTGTGCCCTTGCCCAGATCCACTGAACTGTATCTTGAAAGAGGCGAACCGCTGACCGGATCGACTGCCTTGAAGAGAATAATCTGATTCTGGGGAAAATCCATATCAGACCTCATGGTATTGTGGAAATGATAAAGAGTCGTTTCAGGCCGCAGGGAATAGATGCGGAAGAAGCCCTTGATTCCGGGAAGAGATACTCTGTACTTGTAGGTCATTTTACTTGTTTGAAATAAGAACCCTTGTTATTTGAAAATAGTCTTGAAAAAGTCGTTGCCCTTGTCGTCCACGAGAATGAAGGCGGGGAAATCCTCAACTTCGATTTTCCATATAGCCTCCATCCCGAGTTCGGGATATTCCACACACTCGATACTCTTGATGTTCTCCTGCGCGAGGATTGCGGCGGGACCGCCAATGGAGCCGAGATAGAAGCCTCCGTGCTTCTTGCAGGCATCGGTGACGGCCTGGGTGCGGTTGCCCTTTGCCAGCATTATCATAGAGCCTCCATGGTCCTGGAATTCATCCACATAGGGATCCATACGGTTGGCTGTCGTGGGGCCCATTGAACCGCAGGCCATTCCGGCGGGAGTCTTGGCGGGGCCGGCATAGTAGATGGGATGGTCCTTGATATATTGGGGAAGGTCCTCGCCGGCATCGAGACGTGCTTTCAGACGGGCGTGGGCTATGTCGCGGCCCACGATGATGGTGCCGTTAAGGCTAAGACGGGTGCTGACAGGATACTTGCTGAGCTGCTTGCACACCTCGCTCATCGGACGGTTGAGGTCGATGCGGACAGCATCCCCCTCGCCCGAGTTGCGGAGAGCCTCCGGAATCAGTTCATAGGGCTTGTCGTCCATCTTCTCGATCCAGACTCCGTCTTCATTGATTTTGGCCTTGATATTACGGTCCGCAGAGCAGCTCACTCCGAGTCCTATCGGGCATGAAGCACCGTGACGGGGCAGCCTTACGACACGGACGTCGTGTGCCATGTATTTTCCGCCGAACTGGGCACCGAGACCAATCTTGTGGGCTTCCTCGAGCAACTGCTTCTCCAATTCGACATCCCTGAACGCGCGTCCGGTCTCGTCACCGCAGGTCGGCAGGGAATCATAATAATGAGTCGATGCGAGTTTCACGGTAAGAAGATTCTTCTCTGCTGATGTGCCGCCGATGACGAATGCGATATGATAGGGAGGGCAGGCGGCAGTACCGAGGCTCTTCATTTTCTCCACAAGGAAGGGAATGAGGGTGCCGGGGTTCTGGATGCGGGCCTTGGTTTCCTGATAAAGATATGATTTGTTGGCGGACCCGCCGCCCTTGGTCACACAGAGGAAGCGGTACTCGCACCCCTCGGCAGCCTCGATATCGATCTGGGCGGGAAGATTGCACTTGGTATTGACTTCCCTGTACATGTCCAGAGGAGCATTCTGACTGTAGCGGAGATTCTCTTCTGTATAAGTCTTGAACACACCGAGAGACAGGGCCTCTTCATCGCAGAAGCCTGTCCATACTCCCTGACCTTTTTCACCGTGGATGATGGCCGTACCGGTATCCTGGCACAGGGGAAGTTTGCCCTTGGCCGCGATTTCGGCATTGCGGAGGAAGGTGAGGGCGACATACTTGTCATTGTCGGAAGCCTCCGGATCGGAAAGGATGGCGGCAACCTGCTCGTTGTGGCTGCGGCGCAGCAGGAAACTTACATCCCTGAAGGCGGTATTTGAAAGAAGAGTCAGCGCCTCCGGAGTGACTTTGAGGATTTTATGTCCCTCGAAATTTCCGGTGCTCACAAGGGCCTCGGAGCCGGGGATTCTGTAGTATTCAGTCTTGTCCTCGCCAAGCTGAAACATAGGTGCATAGTGAAACTCAGCCATATATCAGTTTTCCATTAAAAATTTCTTCATGAATTCATTGAGGTCGCCGTCGAGAACCCCCTGGGTGTCGGCAGTCTCGTAGCCGGTGCGGAGGTCCTTGACCATCTTGTACGGGTCCAGCACATGGGCGGGGATTTGTGAGCCCAACTCGATTTTGCGCTTGGTCCCTTCAAGTTCAGCCTGCTTTTCCTGGCGTTTCTTCAGTTCCAGATCATACAGACGGGATTTGAGGATGCGCAGGGCATTGTTGCGGTTGTCCAACTGGCTGCGGGTCTCGGTGTTCTCGACCACTATTCCGGTGGGAATGTGGCGCACGCGCACTCCTGTCTCGACTTTGTTAACATTCTGCCCGCCGGCACCGGATGAGCGGAAGGTGTCCCACTCAAGGTCTCCGGCATTGATTTCGATATTGATAGAGTCATCCACCAGCGGATACACGAATACGGAGGAAAATGTGGTCTGACGCTTTCCCTGGGCATTGAACGGGGAGATGCGGACCAGACGGTGCACCCCGCTCTCGGCCTTGAGATAACCGAAGGCGTAGTCCCCCTCGAACTGGATTGTGGCGGACTTGATGCCGGCCTCGTCACCCTCCAGAAGGGCGGTCACGGTCATTTTGTAGCCGTTGCGTTCACCCCAGCGGGTGTACATTCTCATCAGCATATCGGACCAGTCGTTGGCCTCCGTGCCGCCGGCCCCGGAATTGATTGTGAGCACGGCGCCGAGATTGTCTCCCTCCTCGCCGAGCATGTTCCTCATCTCCAGTTCCTCGATATCGGACAATGCCTTGGAATATGCGGCATCCAGTTCCTGATTCTCCGCGCTGTCCTCCCCGGTGCCTTCAGCAAATTCCGCAAGAACCTCAAGGTCAGACACTTCCGAGGCACATCTATCGACACCGGTGACCCAGAACTTGACTGAGGAAATCTCTTTCTGGAATTTTTCCGCCGCCTTCGCGTCATCCCAGAAGTCCGGCTCAAGAGTACGGGCCGTCTTTGCGGCGACTTCGCTGCGCTTTCCTTCGAGGTCCACGCACTTGGCCAGGTTGTCAAGTCTGGCCGAAAGATCGTTTATCTGCTGCTGAGTTGTCATAATCCGCAAATTTACCAAGAACTATTGAATTGACAATGCGTGCAGGGCACATTTTCTTGGGCCCCGATGCGAATCCGGCTTGGGAAAAGAGGTTTTCAGGCAATATGTCTGCTGTTAATGGTCAAAGTGAATGTGCTGATTGGAACTCCAGTATCCGGCTGTCAAGTATTTTTCCTTTTTTGAACTGCAGCGCCCTGCTCAGAACAGGATCAGACTCAGCCGTACCATCGATAATTGAATCGAGATATCTGGCGACCTCAGCGCTGATACTTTCCGAAGATGCTTTCCAGAGAAGCGACGGCACGTTATCTACAACATAGTGGGTGATGCCATCGACTTTGTAAACAGGATTGTCAATTGATGTCGGCACGCTTG
>JAKSKQ010000051.1 GCA_024401675.1 Bacteroidales bacterium
AGGCGAAGGACGGATACGATATACGCACTACCCTCGACGTGGATATCCAGGACGTGTGCGACGATGCTCTACGCGAGTTTTTCGCCCAGTTCAGCAGTGTTCAGGAAGGCTGTGTAATAGTGATGGAGACCGCAACCGGAGCCATCAGGGCTATGGTCAACCTCAAGAGAGACGGTCTTGACATCTCGGAATCATACAACTATGCCCTGCTCAACGCCCACGAGCCCGGCAGCGTGTTCAAGCTCGTCACCACGATGGCGGCTCTCAACGACGGCTATATCAAGACTCTCAGCGACACAATCCCCTGCTTTGACGGGTACTGGACATACAAGGGAGCCAAATTCAAGCAGCAGGACAAGCACACCTCCATAAAGAACTGCCCTGAACAGAAAATAACCATACGCCGCGGCATCCAGGAGTCTTCCAACCACGTATTCCATTACATAGCCGGAACATACTACGGCGAGAACAGGGAAAAATTCATAAAACGCCTTGAAAATTTCCACATTCTGGACAACTTCGAAGACTTCGACATACAGGGCGTCGCCTCCCCGTGGGTGACATCTCTCGAATCAATGGGGAAGAAAGGCAACGAACTCTCGTTCCCCCACCTCGGAATGGGATACGGCACCTACATCACGACTCTGCATATAAGTTCATGCTACAATGCAATAGCCAACAACGGCAGGATGATGATGCCCTACCTTGTACAAAGCATCGAGAAGGACGGGAAAGTGATTGAAAGAAAAGACCCGAAAGTCCTCGATGTGATATGCTCCAAAGCAGTCGCGGACACTCTGACCAACGGCTTGAAGGAAGTCACTTCACCCAAGCGCTGCGCCACGGGAGGCTTCGACGGAACAGCATACTGGGCGTTCTACAAAGCCCCCTACAAGATGGCGGGAAAGACAGGAACATGGTTCGTGGGCCAGGGTAAATTCGGTTACGAAATCGGAGGCGCGACCGAGAACAACCGCGTCTTCGTGGGCTTCTTCCCCGCCGACCAGCCGCAGTACACAATACTCGCCGGAGTGCATACGAGCCTGGCCAGAGGCAATGTGGAAGGCTCCTCATGCGCCAGAGTTGTCAGGAAAGTCGCCGACTGGCTCTGGTACAGCGGAGTGGAATACACCAAAGGTGGAAAAACTGAAATAATTATGAGGCAATGAGACTCTCTGATATCATAAAGGAAGTGGACATCGTGTCCACCGCAGGTCCTTCGGTGAAGGAAGTGGAAATAACATCGGTATGCTCCGACTCCAGAAAAGTGGTGCCGGGGTCTCTGTTTATTGCCGTCAGGGGATGCAGCGCCGACGGGCACGCCTTCATAGCCCAGGCAGTCCGCAGCGGTGCGTCCGCCGTCATCTTTGAAGACGGGGCTCCGGATATGCCGGAAGGAATCTCATTCATAAGATCATCTTCTTCAAGGAAAGCGCTCGGAAGAGTGGCATCCGCTTTCTACGGCCATCCGTCCAGGCATCTCGCCCTGGTCGGCATCACCGGGACCAACGGGAAAACCACAACTGTCACCCTGCTGCATCATCTTTTTACAGCCATGGGAAACAAGTGCGGGCTTCTGTCCACAATCGCCAACTATGTAGGCGACCGCGAGTACGAGGCTGTCAACACCACCAGCGACCCCCTCACCATCAATTCCCTGATGAGAGAAATGGTGGATGAAGGCTGCCGCTACTGCTTCATGGAAGTCAGTTCGATAGGAATGGAGCAGGACAGGGTGGAAGGGCTTGAATTCAAGGTGGGCATCTTCTCCAATCTCACCCACGACCATCTCGACTACCACAAGACTTTCGACGAATACCTCCGCTGCAAGAAGTTGTTCTTCGACTCTCTGGGAAGAAATGCCATCGCAATCACCAACATAGACGACAAGAACGGAATGGTGATGATGCAGAACACGAAGGCGAAGGTTGTCAGTTACTCTCTCGGCAAGGCATCCACTCACAGGGGAAAAATCCTGGAGCAAAGCTTCGAGGGAATGTTGCTGAACATCGACGGGACGGAGTGCTGGTGCAGGCTCATAGGAAAGCACAACGCCTACAATATAATGGCGATATACTGCGCCGCAACCGCTCTCGGCGCCGACAAGTTCGAGGTCCTCACAGCCCTGAGCAATCTTGAAAGCGCGAAGGGAAGGCTCGAGACAATAAATCTTCCCGGCGGGATATGTGTCGTGATAGACTACGCCCACACTCCCGACGCCCTTGAAAATGTGCTCAGGACCTTGAAGGGCATCGCCCCGGAAAGACCCCTTGTCTGTGTCTTCGGCTGCGGCGGGGACCGGGACAGGACCAAGCGTCCCGAAATGGCGGCCATCGCCCGGAAATATTCCGACAAGATTGTGCTCACCAGCGACAACTCCAGAAGCGAAAAGACCGCTGACATCATTGCCGACATAAGGAAGGGACTCGACCGTGAGGGAGTCATGAAGACAGTGGAGATTGAGGACCGCGCGCAGGCAATCCGCACCGCCATAATGCTCGCCGGCCACGATGCCACGGTGCTCCTCGCCGGCAAGGGTCACGAGACCTACCAGATCCTCGGCGACGGGAAGCATCATTTCGACGAGAGGGAGATAGTAAACGAATTCAAACAGTAACGCTGCAATATGATATATCATCTTTTCAATTATCTGAAGTCATTCGACATTCCCGGTCAGGGACTGCTGAACTACTTGTCATTCAGGGCAATGCTCGCCACAGTTGCATCCCTTCTGTTCGCGCTCTGGTTCGGGAAGAAGACAATAGCCTATCTTCAGAAGAAGCAGATCGGGGAAAGCATCAGGAACCTCGGGCTGGAGGGGCAGATGAGCAAGAAGGGCACACCCACGATGGGAGGCATCATCATAATAGCATCCATTCTGGTAGGAGTCCTTCTTTTCGCCAATCTCACAAACATCTACATCCTGCTGCTTCTCGGAGTGACCATCTGGCTCGGAGGACTCGGCTTCCTGGATGACTACATCAAGGTATTCAAGCACAACAAGGACGGACTCAGTGAAAAGAGGAAACTGCTGGGCCAACTGATCGCCGGACTCGGAATCGCGATTGCAGTATGGCTCAGTCCGGATATAACCGTGATGGAAACAGTGAGCAGCGCCGAGGCGCCTCAGGCCACTGAAGAGATTTCAGATAGCGGGGCGGTTTCCGAGCCTCACAATGAATATGTGGTGAAAAGTACCAAGACCACGATTCCCTTCGTGAAAAGCCATGAGTTCGATTACAAATGGTTGTCTCCGCTGAAGGGCGTGTGGAACTGGTACACCAAATGGGCCATATATATGATAATGATAGTTCTCGTCATTATGGCCTGCTCGAATTCCGTCAACCTCACCGACGGACTCGACGGACTTGCCGCGGGGACGAGTACGATAGTGACCATAGTGCTGGGAATCTTCGCATGGCTGGGCGGCAACATCATACAGGCCGACTACCTCAACATAATGTACATACCGGGCAGCGGCGAAATCGCAGTGTTCATGGCCGCGACTGCAGGCTCCCTGCTGGGCTTCCTGTGGTACAACTCCTACCCGGCGCAGGTATTCATGGGAGATACGGGAAGTCTCGCACTCGGAGGCATCATAGGCGTGTGCGCAGTGCTCATCAGAAAGGAACTTCTCCTTCCCTTGCTTTGCGGCATCTTCTTCGTGGAGGCCCTCTCCGTCATCATCCAGAGAGCATATTTCAAGCACTCCAAGAAACAATACGGGACCGGCAGAAGATTCTTCAAGATGGCTCCCATACATCATCACTTCCAGAAAAGCGGCATTCCCAGTGTAATCACGAAGCCCGAAATCCCCACTCCGGAAGCAAAAATCACTACAAGATTCTGGCTGATAGGCATAGTCCTGGCCGTAAGCACTATAGCTCTTCTCAAACTCAGATAAAACATAAGGTATGAAACGAATAGTTGTACTTGGTGCAGGCGAGAGCGGAACAGGTTCCGCAGTTCTTGCGAAAGTCAAAGGTTTTGACGTGTTCCTTTCAGACAAAGGACAGATAGCGCCGAAATACCTCGAACTCCTCTCCAAATGGGATATTCCCTTCGAACAGGGCGGTCACACCGAATCACTGATTCTCAATGCTGACGAGGTGATAAAGAGCCCCGGTATCCCGGGCGACAATCCGCTTGTGGTGAAACTGGCGGAGCAGGGCACGCCTGTTATCAGCGAGATAGAATTTGCCGGAAGATACGACAGCGCGAAGAAGATATGCATCACCGGAAGCAACGGCAAGACAACCACGACCTCCCTGATATACTATCTTCTGAAAAATGCCGGACTCAATGTGGGACTCGGCGGCAACATAGGGAAAAGTTACGCACTTCAGGTCGCAACCGAACATTATGACTGCTATGTCCTCGAGCTGAGCAGCTTCCAGCTTGACAACGTGTATGATTTCAAGGCCGACATAGCCATAATCACCAACATAACTCCGGACCATCTCGACCGCTATGACCACAAGATGGAAAACTATGTCAGGAGCAAGTTCCGCATTATCCGCAACATGGACAAGGACGACTGCTTCATCTTCTGCAGCGACGATGAAATCACAATCAGCCACCTCGACAAGATAGTGGTGAAGGCGAAATCACTCCCCTTCTCACAGAAGCATGAAGTCGGGGAAGGTGCCTTTGTCCGCGGGGACAAGATGATTGTCCGTCTGGACGGGCAGGAATGCGGAGTTTATCTGAAGGAACTGGCGCTCGGTGGAAAGCACAACCTGTACAACTGCATGGCGGCAGCCATAGCGGCGAAGGCAGTACATATCAGTGACGAGACAATCCGCCACTCTCTGGCAACATTCGAAAGTGTGGAGCACCGTCTCGAAAAGGTGCTCGAAATAGGAGGCGTTCTGTATGTGAATGATTCCAAGGCCACCAATGTCGATGCGGCCTGGTACGCGCTCGAATGTCAGGACAGGAAAATCGTCTGGATAGTCGGAGGAAAGGACAAGGGCAACGACTACAGCGCCCTCAACGATCTGGTCCGCGAAAAAGTGAAGGCTATAGTGTGCCTTGGTGTGGACAACGCCAAGATTCATGCGGCTTTCGAGCCGATTGTAGGCGCCGCGAATATGGTGGACACCCTCAGTGCGGAGCAGGCAGTCCGGGAGAGCGCCCGTCTGGCCTCATACGGCGATGTGGTGCTTCTCTCGCCGTGCTGCGCAAGTTTCGACCTGTTCAAGAGTTATGAGGACCGCGGCAGGCAGTTCAAGGAAGCCGTGAAAAAACTCTGAGAAAGAAGGATAAGTCCATGAAGTTGAAGAGCCCCGAAAAATTCCTCTCCGAGATAAAGGTTGACAAAGTCATTCTGATGAATGTCATCCTGCTTGTGATGTATTCCATCCTTGCAATCTTTTCCGCAACATCCGGCAAAGTCTATCAAAGAGGCGGGTCGCGCATCGCCATGCTGATAGGGCAGGAAGCCATCGTGATTTCCGTATTCGTTGTAATCTTCTTCATCTGCAAGGCGTTCAAGAACATCAAGCCGATAAGGAAACTGTCCAAGGCCGGTTTCGCAATTTCTCTGGTGACTCTCCTTATTCTGGTTCTTCCCACTGACGATGTGCCCCTCATACACCGCGCCAGCATCAACGGGGAATACCGCTTCATAAAAATATACAAGTTGAACATACTGGCGAGCGAAGTGGTGAAAGTGAGCATAGTGGCCTATATAGCGTGGGCCATGCATGCGCTCAAGAACGGAGGTACCCGTCTTGCCGACAGATTGGCGAAATCGCATCCTTTCTTCGCCCGGGAGTTCGGACGCAACCTGCTGTACATCGGAATTCCGATGGGAGTGGTCGCGCTCCTTTCCATGACGACGGGTGTCACCAACGGATTGTTTGTGACAGCAATAATGTTCGGCAGCATATTGGCCGGAGGATTCAGCAAAAAGGATATTGCCATTTACATCGCAATCGCCACCGCCTTCCTTCTGCTCGGATGGGCTGTGTACAAGGCCACCGACAGTCCCAAGCCGGGCAAGGTACACGAAACTCTCTCGAGGCTCTACGGCCGTGCGGACAGTACCGGTTCGAAGCGCGTGTACAGGTGGCTGACCCCGCTGGAGAAGCAGATTCAGGAAAGGTCCGAAACAGAATCGGTGAGCGCAGTCATCAGCGCCAACGAGCACCTGAAAGGTTTCGTCGCCATACATGAGGGCGGACTGGTGGGCAAAGGTCCCGGCAACAGCACCCAGAAATATGAATTCTACAACATGTTCAGCGACTATGTGTTCTCATTCCTCTGCGAGGAATACGGCATCATATTCGGAGGACTGCCCCTGCTGCTGATATTCATTTCCATTCTGGCGCGCGGGGCCATCATTGCGAGAAACTGCGAGAACATGTTCGCAAGAGTGATTGTGTCAGGATATTCCCTGCTGCTGAGCGGACAGGGACTGCTGCACATAGCCGTCAATGTGGGGCTTCTCCCTACAACCGGACAGACTCTGCCGCTTGTCAGCGACGGAAAAGGCTCCGCGATAATGTTCGCGATTGCTTTCGGCGTCCTGCTTTTCATAAGCAAGGAGGCCCGGAAGAACATTGAGAAACAGGAAGCCGAAACTCCTTCTCTGATCCAGGAGACCACGGATGAGGAAGCGGCGGCCATCATACAGGAAAGTGAGGAAATATATGGATAAGATCAAAGTCATAATAAGCGGAGGCGGCACCGGAGGACACATTTTCCCGGCTCTTTCGATAGCCTCCGAGTTGAAAAAGGCCAATCCTGAAAACGAAATCCTCTTCGTGGGCGCAAAAGGCCGCATGGAGATGGAGAAGGTCCCAGCCGCAGGATTCGAAATCCGCGGACTGGACATCACAGGACTCGACAGGAAACTTCTGTCCCGGAAAAATTTCGCCCTGCCCTTCAAGGTAATCGGCAGCATAAGGGAGGCGCGGAAAATCATAAGGGAATTCAAGCCGGATATTGCCATCGGTGTAGGAGGCTATGCAAGCGCTCCCCTGCTCTATGCGGCCCAGACTCTCTCAATCCCCACCCTGATTCAGGAGCAGAACGGATTCGCCGGACTCACCAACAAGATTCTCGGCAGAAAGGCGAAAGCAGTATGCGTGGCCTATGAGGGGATGGAAAGATTTTTCCCCGCCGACAGGATAATTCTCAGCGGCAACCCCATCAGGGACGTGATGAGGCCCGCATCCGGGGAAAAAGTGGATGAAGCGTTCTCGTTCTACGGTCTTGACAGGGGCAGGAAGCAACTCCTGATTGTCGGAGGCAGCCTCGGATGCAGGACACTCAACGAGAGTATGAAGCAGTGGATTCTCAAGGGATGCCCGGGAGGAGATAATCTCGAGATAATCTGGCAGTGCGGAAAATACTATAAGAAATCGATAGACGAGTTCATGGAAGGCCGGTCCCTCCCCTACATCCATCACACCGATTTCATCTCGCGGATGGATCTGGCATTCGCCGCCGCCACCCTGGTCGTTTCCCGCTCCGGAGCAAGTTCCGTATCCGAAATCTGCGCTTGCGGGAAAGCGTCTATTTTTGTACCTTCGCCGAATGTTACCGAGGACCATCAGACACACAACGCCATGGCCCTCGTACGCAAGGATGCGGCGCTGATAGTCAAGGATTCAGATGCGGCAGCCAATCTTATGGATACAGCCATCGGGCTCCTCAGGGATGAGGAGAGAATCCATGCACTTGAAAAGAATGCTCTTTCCATGGCTCTGACCGACGCCGGAAAAGTCATTGTAACTGAAATATACAGAATATTGAAATGAAATACGTTTACTTCATAGGAATAGGAGGAATAGGGATGAGCGCCATCGCCAGATACTACAAGGCGAAGGGGTTCGTCGTGGGAGGATATGACAGGACCGAATCCGACCTGACAAGGGAATTGGAGTCGGAAGGAATCGAGGTCCACTATGACGACGATATCACCCGCATCCCTTCGGACAGGGAAAACACGATGGTAGTCTATACTCCGGCCATTCCGGCGGACCTCCACGAACTCAGATATGTCTTCGACCAGGGCTACACTGTCGTCAAGCGTTCGAAGATGCTCGGTGAAATCACCCGCGGGCAGCGCTGTCTTGCAGTTGCCGGAACTCACGGAAAGACTACAACAAGCACGCTTGTAAGCCACATTTTCACTGCCTCGGGCGAAGGATGCTCGGCTTTTCTCGGAGGAATATCCAAAAACTACGGCACGAACCTGCTTATCAGCATGAATGATGTAGTGGTGGCGGAAGCTGATGAGTTCGACCGTTCCTTCCACCAGCTCCACCCGGAAATCGCGGTCATCACCGCCATGGACGCAGACCATCTCGACATTTACGGGGACCTCGCCCATGTCCATGAGGCTTTCCGCATCTTCGCCTCCCAGGTCAGCGGCACTCTGATAAAGAAACTGGGGCTCCCTGTCGGAGAGGCCGATACGAAAGCCCGGGTGCTCACATATCACGCCACCGACCCAGCGGCGGATTTCCACGCCAGGAACATACGTCTGGATGAATTCGGGTATTATACCTTCGACCTCAAACATCCTTCAGGAGTCATTTCCGACATACGTCCCGGGGTGCTCGGAAGGGTGAACATGGAAAACAGTGTCGCAGCCTGCGCCATAGCCCTCACATACGGCCTTCCAGCCGACGCCATCCGCGATGCCGTCGGCAGTTTCAAGGGCGTGAGGCGCCGTCTCGATGTGCATGTGAACCGTCCGGGATGCACATATATCGACGACTACGCCCATCATCCGGAAGAACTTGCGGCAGCGATAGGTTCCATCCGCGAGATATTCCCGGAAAGGAAAATCACAGCCATATTCCAGCCTCATCTCTACACCAGGACAAGAGACCTCGCACCTGATTTCGCCAGGGCCCTGAGCCGGGGCATAGACAAGCTCATCCTGCTCGACATCTACCCGGCGCGCGAACTGCCAATCGAAGGCGTCACATCAAAGATAATTTTCGACGATGTGACGGTTCCCGAAAAAGTGATGATTGCCCGTGAAGAGCTGATGGACTGCCTCAAGAAGGAAAATATCGATGTTCTTGTGACTTTCGGCGCCGGAAACATCGACAGGTTCATTCCCGAAATAACAGAATTGCTCGGATAAGGGATGAAAGCAGGGAAAGTCATAGCATTGTCACTGCGCTGCATCGCTACAGCCGCCATCGCCGGTGCGCTCGTCACGGTGGTGGTGCTCGGCAACTCGTACCGCGGCAAACAGCTCTGTTCCTCGATAGAAATTTGTATTCCCGACAGCAGCAGTCTGCATTTCATAGGCCGGAAAGAAGTGGAAAGGATGATTTGCGAGAAATGGGGAGACCGTTTTGTCGGAAAATATGTCACCGGAATCGAACTCGGGGAGGTGGAAAGCGCCCTTATGAAAAGGTCCGTCATCCGGAAAGCCGATGCATATTTCACCTGCGACGGTGTCCTTCACATAGATGTATATCAGCGCAATCCGGTTGCCAGATTCTGTCCCGAAGGGGAAAGGCCCTTCTATATGGACTGCGAAGGCCGCACATTCCACATAAGCGGAAACAACGGTCCCGAAGTGATTACATTCACAGGCAACATTTGCCGGAGGGCACAGTGGAAGGATGATGTGCTGGAACTCTGTCTCTGGATGCGGGACAAGGGCTGGGCTCAGAGGATAAAGAGCATCCGCTGCGACTCGGACGGGAATCTCACCATGTATCTTGCAGACGGATGGGAGAGGGTCATCTTCGGAGGGCCGCGCGGCTACCAGCGGAAGTTCGCTTCCATCGACAAATACCGTGACAAGATAAGACCGGTCAAACCGGACAGATATTACAAAAGCGTCAATGTCAAATTTGACGGCCAGATAATTTGCAGAAAATAATTTGCTCCGCCATGAGTGAAAGACATATAATAGCAATAGACATGGGTGCCGACAAGATTTCGGTATGCGGCGCCTTGATAGTCGATGATGACATCACCATCGACTATTTCGACTGTGAAAACACCTCGACCTGCATCACCAGAAGCACTATCGTCAATGAAGGCAATGCGGTGAAGGAACTTCGCTCAGCCATCGAGAAGGCGCAAAGTGCTCTCGGGGGTACAGTCAGCCAGATTATGACCAACCTTCCCAAGTTCCCGGTTTTCTCACGGGAAGTCACCGAATCGAGCCATCTCGACTCCGAGCAGAACATCACCGAGGCCGATGTGGCCGACCTGAGGCAGTTCGCCCGTGACAACTTCCGTCTGGAAAACGAAAAGGAGGAGGAACTCTACGGAGTGTCACCCCTGAGTTTCAGTACGGATGACAGCATCCATCTGTCCGAGTCCGAGGTGCTGGGCCGTTGCTCGGAAAACCTGTCAGGGGATTTCCTGCTGTTCTGGGGCAAGCGCACGCCCTCCAAGAGAATCGATACTGTCGCCAACAAACTGAATGTGGCGGCTATGAGGAAGTATTTCACTCCCCTCATCACAGGAGACGTGATTCTCGAGAAGCAGGAGAAGAAGTCCGGTGTCGCGCTGGTGGATTTCGGAGCATCGGTGACAAGCGTGAGCATTTATCTTGGCGGAGTGCTCAGATACTATGGAGCAGTTCCGTTCGGAGGCCGGAGCATCACCGGAGACATCAGCCGCGAATGTGACATTCCCTGGGACCTTGCCGAAAATCTGAAGAAGGCCTACGGTTTCTGCAATCCGTCAAAACTTCAGAATCTCCAGGACAAGATGATCATGGTCAACGGCAGTTCAGCGTCCGGATGTCATCAGATTTATGTGAAATACCTTTCCCGCATCATCGAGGCAAGGATGAAGGAAATAGTGAACGCCGTGCTTTATGAAATAGAGAAGAGCGGTTTCGCCGACTCGCTGACAAGCGGTCTTGTGATTACCGGAGGCGGCGCCAATCTGTGCGGTTGCATTGCAATGTTCGAAGACATGTCCGGATACCCCGCAAGGCAGGGCTACCCTCTCGGTGTCTGCCGGTTCGAAAAAGAGGCCGAGCAGGTCAGGGATATGAGCGAAAGTGCGAGCGTAGTCGCCATGGTGTATGCAGCGGCAAAGGACAAGGCATGTCTGAACAGCATTTCGGAAGATGAAAATGTCTGGGACAGGCTTGGAAGATCCGGCCAGATAGATCCGGGAATCCAGAGCGAAGTGCTGAAGTTCGATGAGGAGAAGGAAGAAGAAGAGAAGGAAAGAATCAGGAGGGAGGCTGCCTCAGAAGAGAAACGCCAGCAGCAGGAAAAGAGAAGAAAGTTGAATCCCAAGGATTTCCTCAACAGGCTCAGAAGTGACGGACCATCTCTTTTTGAGGATTTCATGGAAGGAGACGGAGACGACGAAAAAGCATAGGAGGACTCATCATGGAAAACACATATACTGAAGAATTCATAATACCCAGGAACTGGAGCAAATCCAGTGCGATGATCAAGGTCATCGGAGTCGGCGGCGGCGGATGCAATGCTGTGAATCACATGTACAACAGTTCCATCGAGGGTTGCAGTTTCGCCGTCTGCAACACGGATACCCAGGTTCTCGAGCAAAGTCCTGTTCCGGTCAAGATCCAGCTCGGCAACGACGGTCTCGGAGCCGGTACTGACCCCGACCGCGGCCGCAGATGCGCCCTTGAATCACAGAAGGAAATCGAGGAGAAGATACTCGACGACAAGACCAAGATGGTCTTCATCACTGCCGGTATGGGAGGAGGAACAGGAACCGGGGCCACTCCGGTAATAGCCTCCGCAGCGCGTCAGAAGGGAATTCTGACAGTGGCTGTGGTGACTCTTCCTTTCAAGGATGAAGGCAACGGCTCGATGAGCAAGGCTCTCGAGGGAGTGCACGAACTTCAGAGGTGCGTGGATTCGCTTCTCATAATCAACAACGAAAAGATATATGATGTCTATGGGGACCTGATGATTCAGGACGCCTTTCCCAAGACCGACGAGGTGCTCGCCACCGCAGTCAAGGGCATCATAGAGATAATCACTGTTCCCGGCTACATAAATGTGGACTTCCGCGATGTGTGCAATATGATGAAGAGCAGCGGATTCGCTCTGATGGGGAGCGGCGAGGGAACCGGGCCGGAGAGAATCAGGAATGCTGTCGAGGCCGCCATATCCTCCCCTCTTCTTCTGGACTGCGAACTTTCCACCGCCGACAATGTGATTGTCAACATCACCGTCAGCAAGAGCGAGAAGGGAATCACGGCTTCGGAACTCAAGAAGATAGACACCCTCATCAGCGACCACATGGGCCACGCCAACCGCTTCAAGAAAGGGATAGTCTATAATGACGATGAGGATTTCGCTGACAAGGTGAGGGTGACGGTGATTGCCACCGGTCTGAAGATGGAGACCATCGATGCCATGCTCTACAGCGAAGGGGAGAACATCATAGTCATAGACGAGAACTTCGTGTATGAGAAACCGAAGGTCACCGGTGAGATAAAGCTCGGAGCTCCGAGAATCAGCAAGAGAGGGCTCGGCATGTCCAGGGACAGGATTTTCCATTTCGATGCCCCCACCATCCTGAATGTCACCGACCTCGAAGAAATCAGCAAGCGTGAAAACGCAAGCGCTATAGGCAGGACAACAAGAAAATAAGGCCGATATGATTTCTTTAGCTATGTTAGATATCCTAACAGAAG
>JAKSKQ010000052.1 GCA_024401675.1 Bacteroidales bacterium
TGGCAAGCAGTCCTATGAGCATGATGACACCGGTCTGGAGGTATATGTTGTTGTCGAGGCCGCACAGCCAGGACACGAAGAACGACCCCATAAGGCCGAACGGAACCGAAAGCAGCACGGCGAAAGGAATGAACCATGACTCGTACAGACAACCGAGAATCAGATAAATGAGCACTATGCAGATAATGTATATGATTCCGGTGGTACTGCTGCCGGCATTTGCCGCAAGTTCTCTGGTCATGCCTCCGAACTCATATCCGTAACCCTGGGGCAGATTCTCGGCAGCGACTTCCTCTATTACCTTGAGCAGGTCTCCCTGCGCATAGCCTGAAGCGGGAGTGACCTGACAGAAAATACTCTGGAAAAGGTTGAAGCGCTTCTGCACGGAAGAACCCACAGAAGGAACAAGAGTGACAAACTGGGAAATCGGGGCCATTTTGCCATCGCCCACCTTCACGAAAATGTTTCTCAGTGAAGAAGGATCGAGGCGGTACTCGGGAGCGGCGCTCGCCATAAGCCGGTAAATCTTTCCGTATTGATTGTAATTCCCGACGTATGCGCCTCCGCAATATGCCCCGAGGGTCTGGAGAATCGTGGAAGGAGAGACTCCGACACGGTCGCACTGGACTGAATTGAGTTCGACTTTGTACTTGGGGAAACTTTCGGAGTAGGTGGACATTGCCATCTGCACTTCCTTGCGCTTCTGAAGTTCCCCTATGAACTTGCGGGAAATGTCGTTGAACTCGGACATGTCCCCGCCCTGGAAATCCTCAAGAATGAGTTCCATACCGTTGGCATTGCCGTAGCCCGGAATCTGCGGCATCTGGAAAGGCATTATCACCGCATCCTTTATATCCTCGCAGGACAGGTACAGGCGGTATATCACCATATCGATATAATGTTGCAGACCTTTTCTGTCATCCCAGTTCTTCAAGCGTATGACGAGTGTGCCGTAGCTGGAGCCGACTCCGTTGATGATGCCGAATCCGGAAATCTTGGAGTAACTTTCAATCTCTTCAATGTCGGAGAGTTTGGCTTCCACCTGACTCATTATGAGGCCTGACTCATACAATGTGGAACCTTCCGGAGCCGCAACGTCCACAAGAATCACACCCTGGTCCTCCTGAGGCACAAGTCCTGAAGGGAGGCTCTTCATGGAGAATATCATCAGACCTGCCGCAAGCGCAAGAAGCAGCCACGACAGGACGGGGCGTTTTGTGAACTTTCCGATTCCGGAAAAATATTTTCCGGCAATTGCATTGTATGACGCAGTATATGCGGCCCGTGTGTAGTATTTGAGTCCTTTCTTTCCGCCATCCTCATTGTCATGAGGTTTCATCAGCATCACGCACAGCGCCGGACAGATGACAAGGGCGCTGAGACAGGAGATACCGACAGACGACGCCAGAGTGACACCGAACTGTGTGAAGAAAGTCCCTGAAGTGCCGGGCATGAAAGTCACGGGGATGAATACCGCCATGAATACCAGAGTACAGCTGAACACCGCCGTGGTGACTTCTCCGAGTGCATCACGAGTGGCGCTGCGGGTACTGGTATAACCGTTTTCAAGTTTCGCCATCACCGCTTCGACCACAACTATGGCATCATCCACTACAGTACCGATTGCGAGTACCAGAGCGAATAGAGTGAGGATGTTCAGAGAGAATCCTGCAGCTTTCACCACAGCGAAGGTGCCGAGAAGGGATACTATTATGGAGATGGACGGCACTATGGTCGCCTTGAAGTCCTGTAGGAAGAAGAAGACCACGAGAATCACCAGAAGAATGGCGATAATAAGTGTCTCCACCACATTGTGCATAGCCGCATGCAGGAAGTCGTCCGAAGTGAGCAGAGTGGTGAACTCAAGTCCCGGTGGAAGTTGTTTCTCCATTGACTTGTAGAGTTTGTTGATTTCTGCATTCACCTTGGTCGCGTTGGCGCCGGCGCTCTGGTAAATTATGAACACTGTGCCGGGCTGGTGATCGACTGTGGAGGAGAAGCTGTATGACAGAGAGCCGAGTTCGACATCCGCCACATCGCTCAGATGCAGCAGATGCCCGTCTGATGATGTTCTTATGACAATGTCCCTGAACTCCTGAATCGAAGTCAGACGCCCCTTGTACTCCATTGTGTACTGGAGTGAATTCTCGGAACTTTCACCAAGCGAGCCTGTACCCATCACGAGATTCTGGCTGTCTATGGCCATGAACACATCGGAAGGTGTCAGAGAATATCTCGCCATCACATCCGGTTTCATCCAGATTCTGAGAGAATATGTATTTCCGAGCAGCTGGATACCACCTATGCCGCTGATACGCTGAAGACGGGGCTTGACATTGATGTCGATATAGTTGGATACGAATCCCTCGTCAAACTTTCCGTCCCTGCTGACAAGAGCAGTCATCTGGAGCATGGAATTCTGCCTTTTCTCGACAGTCACGCCGTTCTTGGTGACTTCGGCAGGAAGGAGATTCATGGCCTTGGACACACGGTTCTGGACATTGACGGCCGCCATGTCCGGATTGGTGCCCTGTTTGAAGAATACATTGATGGACACATCTCCGTTGGAAGAAGCCTCACTGGAAATGTAGGCCATATCCTCCACACCGTTGATGGACTCCTCCAAAGGGGTGATGACAGACTTCATCACGGTAGAGGCATCCGCACCGGTATAGGAGGTGCTGACCATTATGGTAGGCGGCGCGATATCCGGATACTGCTCCACCGGTAGTGTCTTAAGTGCTATGAAACCTATAAGAGAGATAAGGATGGCGACTGAACACGCCATCACCTTGCGATCGACGAAAATGTTTCCTTTTGCCATGGCCGGAGATTATTTGCGTCCTTTAGGGTTTTCGTCTTTCTCGGGGAAAATCACCTGCTGACCGTCATAAACATTGCCGGCGCCCTTGGCCACAAGCACGTCGCCTTCGGATGCGCCGCTGAGAATCACTGCGTTATGTCCGTCCGCAAGCGGTTCCACTTCTACCAAGGTGCTCACAGCGCAATTGTCAATGACTTTATACACGATGTTCTTGTCCTGCAGGCGAACCAGGGCTGTCAGAGGAATGACAATCATATCTTCATAATCGATGTCAAGCACTACCGTCCCCTGGATTCCGGAATAAAGGATGCCATCAGGGTTGGGGAAAGTGGCGCGGCAGGAGACGCTGCCGGTTGAAACATCCACTACTCCGGCAACGGAGGTGAACTTTCCGGGATAAGGATACTTCGAGCCGTCCTTCAGGAGCAGGTACACATCCGGGAGAAGCCTCAGCACATTGTCTATCGAGCCGTATTCGGCGATGATATCCTTGAGGTTGCTCTCGGTGACGGAGAATTTCGCCTGCATCTGTGTATTGCCGGCAATGGTTGTGAGGACATCGAGACGGGATATCTGGTCGCCGGGATTGTTCACTATCTTGCCCACAATTCCGCTTACCGGAGAAGTCACACTGCAGAATTCAAGTTCGAGTTCGGAGGCGGCACGTCCGGCCTGCGCCTGCTCAAGCGCCGCTTTTGCGGTGGAATAGTTGTTCTCGGCAGTGCTGAGCATATACTGGCTGACGATGTTCTTCTCGAAAAGGTTCTTGTTGCTCTCATATTCGAGAAGTGCGCTGCTGCACTGCGCCTGGGCCGCATACAGGTTGGCTTTTGCATTGTCCACGGCAAGAGAAGCCCTTCTGTTGTCAAGTTCGAACAGAACCTGGCCTGCTTTCACATGGTCGCCCTCGCTCACGCACACCTGCATGAGTTGCCCGTCAGTTCGCGGAGTGATATTGACATCGTTTTTTCCGACAAGAGATGCGCTCCATTTTACAGGAACAGTAACAGTACTGCGGCTCAAGGTCACGGTTTCGAAAGAAGTCTGCTTGGCCTGGGGCACATTGATGCAGGAGCAGAAGCAAATTCCCGCAACTGCTGCAATAATCGGTCTGGACATATTAATGAACATCGTATTGATATATTGAAACTCCAAATATAACATTTATAACGTGATATTCAGCTTTTTGACGCATGAAATCACGACATTTTCATTATGAGGCAGATTATCAGCGCCCGAGGCCGAGGAAATCGGCTGTGGAATTCCACAATATGTCAACGGTCTGGTCATCCAGCAGTCTGTCAGACACGTCCCTTGTACGCTTTCCGACAAAATACTTGAGATGATCAGTGGCTTCGAGCGCTCTCAGGGCAGGGGCGACACCCTGCTCGGGAGTCTTGCAGAAAGGGCGGAAAAACACATCGGCAATCGGATCGAACCACCTGTGCATGCTTATCATGTTGCTGTTCACCACCCCGGGGTCCGACATATTGATGTAAAGTTCCGGATATCGGCGGGCGAGGGCTATCGTGAATAGTGAAAGAGCGTACTTTGTCTTGCCGTAAGTCCCGAGCTGGCTGAATGACTTTTCATCGGGTACCAGAAAGTCCTCCCCTATGTATGACACCTTTGTGGTGACGGAAACCATGTTGACGATGTGCGCTCCGGATACCATCTGCGGAATCAGAAGCCTTGTGAGAAGATAAGGCCCGACATAATTGGTGGCAGTCGTCGCCTCAAGGCCGTCGGCGGTGATGCTGAAATCACGGTTTATGATTCCGGCGTTGTTGAAAAGGCTTTTGACGGGGATTCCTTGCATGGAGGCTGCGAATTCCCTCACGCTTGAGAGTGATGAAAGGTCCAGGATTCTGAGTTCAATGTCGGCACCGGGAACTTCGGCGAGGATGCTCTGACGCACGGATTCACCCTTGCGCGGATTGCGGCAGGCCATTATGACGCGCTCCCCCGCTGTGGCAAGAGAGCGGACGGCGGCGCTGCCCATGGAACCGCTCGCACCGGTCACAATAATACAGGCTTTTTCTTCCATAGTTTTCTATGCCCCGAGTTTGATTTTGAGTTTCTTCCAGCAAAGAGACACGACAGGCCTTGGAAGCAGCCATATAAGCACCGGAAGATAAATATTCATCAGACCCGGCTTGATGACTCTGCGGTGATGACGGCTTGCCCTCAGGGCGCGGCGTACAAGAGACCCTGGGGTCTGGATGACGCCAATCTTGACACCGAAGTTCAAGAGACTCTCCTTGAGTTTGTACAGCGGAGTCGCAATGGCCGCAGGGCAGACGGTGGTCAGATAGACACCGTAAGGTTTGAGTTCGTACCAGAAGGATTTTCCGAAATTCAGGAGATAGGCCTTGGTGGAGTTGTAAATGGTGATTCCGGGCATCGGAAGTACCGCTGCCATGGAACTCATATTTATGATTCGTCCGTGTCCGCGGCGTTTCATATCCTCTCCGAACAGAATGCACATCTGGGTGACAGTAACCATATGGAGATTCATCATGGCAGAGACCTTGCCGCTCATTTCAGGAGTCAATTCCTTGAAAAAGAACATTCCCGCATTATTGACAAGAAGTTCGACTTCAAAAGAATTCTCCTCGCACCAGGAGTGCAAGTCCCCGGCGGCATCGGGAGAAGCGAGATCCATATACTTCGGATGAACCTTGACTTTATATTCCTCCTCGAATTTTGCAGCGACCTTGACAAGTTCCTCCTGTTGGTTGCTTACAATAATCACATCATTTCCTGCGGCAGCAAGCTGCCTTGCATACTCAAGTCCCATTCCGGAACTTGCACCAGTTACCAATGCTAACATTTTAGTTACTTTTGTTTAAAGACAAGGATATGCGACCTCTATCAAGTTCCACTGCATCTACAGTGACGCTGATGTGCTGGTGGAGGGAAAGCACGCTGGAAGGATCGGTTCCGCGGGGCACTCCCATTCTGGAGACATGCACAAGACCCTGTGTCTTGATTCCTATATCGACGAAAGCGCCGAATGCTGTAATATTTGTGACTATGCCGGGAAGTGTCATCCCGGCAGAGAGATCTTCTATTGAATGAATGTCGTGGCAGAACTCGAACTCGGTGGCTTCCGCTCTCGGGTCCAGTCCCGGCTTGGCAAGCTCGCGGATGATATCCGTGATTGTCGGAATCCCGAATTCATCTGTCACGAAATCTTCCGGCCTCAACCTTGAGCACAACTCGGACGACCCGGCAAGTTCACTCTCTTCCACTCCGAGCGAAGAGGCCATCCGGCGTACAAGACCATAAGTTTCCGGATGGACCGCCGAATTGTCGAGCGGATTCTCCGCACCGGGAATGCGGAGGAAACCGGCACACTGCTGGAACACCTTGTCTCCAAGACGCTTGACATCGCGAAGTTGCTCTCTGGAAGAGAACGCTCCGTTTCCGGTCCTGTATTCCACAATATTATGAGCCAGGGTCGGTCCGACACCTGAAACATATCTGAGCAGATATTCGCTTGCGGTATTGAGATTGACTCCTACCGCATTCACGCAACTTTCCACTGTGGAGTCAAGTTTCTCCTTCAGAAGTTTCTGGTCCACATCCCACTGGTACTGCCCCACTCCGAGAGATTTGGGGTCGATTTTGACGAGTTCCGCAAGCGGATCCATAAGACGCCTTCCGATGGACACGGCTCCGCGCACTGTGACATCCTCATCGGGAAACTCCTCCCTCGCCACATCTGAAGCCGAATAAATGGAGGCCCCGTCCTCGGACACGGTGAACACACGCACACCGTCGGGAAGACTGACCTTCCGGATGAATTCCTCTGTTTCACGGGATGCCGTGCCCGAGCCGATTGCGATGCACTCTATTCCATATTTTTCAAGCATCGAAGACACCGCCATAATCGACTTCACCTTCTCATTCTGGGGTGGATGAGGGAATATTGCCTCGTGGTGCAGCAGATTGCCCATTTCATCAAGGCAGACCACCTTGCAGCCGGTACGGAAGCCGGGGTCGATGGCAAGAGTCCTGTGTCCTCCGACAGGAGGTGCAAGAAGCAACTGGCGAAGATTCTCTCCGAAAATGCGGATGCTCTCCGCATCTGCCTTTTCCTTTGCAATGGCAAGAACTTCACCGGTGATGGACGGCTCGAGCAGTCTGGAATATGAATCCCCGATTGCCTTGCGGAGCTCGGCCTCGAGAGGTTTCGCAGGAAAACGGCGGCCCTTGCAGAGGATATAATAAATATTGTCCGCCGATTTCTCGGGGGACGCATCTATCTTCAGGGAAAGGAAGCCCTCATCCGCAGCGCGCAGCATAGCGAGCAGACGGTGCGGGGCAATCCTGGAAAGAGGTTCGCGGTAGTCCATCCAGGCACGGTACTTCGATGATTCCGACGGATTTTCAGAAGCCTTCTTTGTGGCCTTGCTGACTATGTTGCGGGAAAGGAACACCTTGCGGAGCTGCTCTCTGACAGCGGCGGTCTCGCTGATTTTCTCAGCAATGATGTCCCTGGCAAACGAAAGCACGTCCGGGACTGTTTCCGCTTTTTCATTGATATACTTCCGGGCCACGATTTCAGGGTCGTGGACCTCGAAATTCCACATAGCCTCGGCAAGAGGACCGGCTCCCGCCTCACGGGCAATTGTTGCGCGGGTCCTTCTTTTCGGCTTATACGGAAGGTACAGGTCCTCCAGAGTGCGAGAATCGACAGTGGATTCTATCGCCGCCTTCAGGGCGTCTGTCAGTGCCCCGGCCTCGGAAATTGTGGCAAGAATGGTATCCTTGCGCTTTTCCATTTCATCGAAGGCGTCGGCGTGGTGCTTTACGGACGCGACATCCACATCTGAGAGCGAACCGGTCTTCTCTTTTCTGTACCGGCTGATGAAAGGCACCGTGGCCCCTTCGCCGAGGAGTTCCACACAGTTGACGACCTGCCATTTCTGAACTCCGAGAAGTCTCGATATTTCGCTGATGTAGATATCTTTCATAATAATCAGTCCTCTGCCGTGATTTCTTTCAATTCGGCCCTGTAGGCCATGAGTATTCTGGATTTGCTTATGAATCCGAGATAATGTTTTCCTTCGTCAACAACCGGCAGACGCCAGGCCTCGGTCACCTCGAACTTGCGGACCACCGACTCCATCTTCTCGTCCGCATAGACAAATTCCAGCGGTTGGCTCATGAGATTGTATGCGTGGGTGGTCTGATACTGGTCAGTATTGAAGATATACTTCCTTATATCGTCCATATCAAGGACGCCCTGGAAAATTCCGTTGTCATCCACTACCGGGAACACGGCTGCCGTGCTCGAGGAAATGATTTCCACTATTTCACCGAGAGTCGCATCCAGACTGACGCGCGGGTATTTGTCCCTCACAAGGTCCCTGGTACGCAGGAGAGTGAGCACAGCCTGGTCGTTGTCGTGGGTAAGAAGTTCGCCGCTCTGGGCGATACGTTTGGTATAGATGCTGTATTTCTCGAAGATTCTGACAGTCCCGAAGGATACGCTCGATGCGAAGATCAGCGGAATCAGCAAATCATAGCCTCCGCATATCTCGGCAATGAGGAAGATGGCTGTCATCGGTGCCTGCATTACGGCAGCCATTGTGGCGGCCATTCCTACAAGGACCATGTTCTGGACGGGAACCGTGAATACCGTGCTTGAGGCGAAAGCGGCGCAGCAGACCTGCGCAACCACGAATCCGACTATGGCGCCGACAAAAAGCGTGGGACCGAAAGTTCCTCCGACTCCGCCTCCGGAATTGGTCAGAGTCATCGAGAATATTTTCAGGAACGCCACCACCGCGAAGAATGAGGCAAGTCCCCAGTGACCCCGGACGAACTTCCCGACCGGAGCGTCAGTTACATAGGAGGAGAAATCTCCATTGAGCAGTCCGTGCACACAGCCGTATCCCTCCCCGTGGAGAGGCGGGAACAGGAACAGCAGGGCGCCGAGCACTACTGCGGACACGCCCCAGCGGAGGAAAGGATTGCCGACTCCCTTCAGACGGTCCTCCAGAGACAGGGTCATCCTCGTGAAATACAGGCTGAAGAAACCGCAGGCCACACCGAGTATGGCATAGAACAACAGGTTCTTCACTTCGAAAGGAGACACAGAGCAGGCGAAAACCGTATTTTCACCAAGCAGCAGATACGACACCACCGTGGCTGACACCGAAGACAGCATCAGAGGCAGGATTGTCGAGAGGGATATGTTGAAAAGGAGTATCTCCAAAGTGAACAGTACTCCGGCCAGAGGGGCGTTGAAGATGCCGGATACGGCACCGGCGGCACCGCAGCCGCGCAGCAGAGTCATGTTCTTGTACGAAAGACCGGCGGCTTTCCCTATGTTGGAGCCTATCGCGGCCCCGGTATAGACAATCGGGGCCTCGGCTCCGACACTTCCCCCCATTCCTATGGTCAGGGCGCTGGTCACAATCGAAGACCACATGTTATGAGGCTTGATATGGGAGTCGTTCTTGCTCACTGCAAGCAGGACCTTGGTCACTCCGTGTCCTATGCTGTCCTTGATTATGTATCTGACAATCAGCAGCGAAAGCAGCATGCCGACTCCGGGCAGGACAAAATACAGCCAATGTGCCCCGGCTCTGTCAGTCAGGACAACTGTACCGGTGTGGATCCAGCGTATGGCAAGTTTCAGCACCACTGCGGCAAGGCCGCAGCAAATGCCGACGACAAGCGAAAGAATGTTGATCCTCCGCTTGTCGGTAATGTTCAGGAACTGATGCTTGGCGGGCACGGCGGGTTATTCTCCATCCGGAGCATCTTCATCTCCGCCGTTGGAATATTGATTGATATTGTCATCAGGCAGAGTTCCGCTTCCATCTTCATCTCCCTCATCATCGGAATCGTCTCCTTCCAGCCATTTCCCGACTTCCTCCTGGTCATCGACCTTGATATTGACTTTCACAAGATATATTGCAGAGGGAATCTCCACTGTCACGACGAAAATGCTTGTCCCGTCGGGTTTGTCGATTTTCCTGACATCGGAAAGGTAATCCCTCAATCCGCCCGGATACTTAGCTTCGAATGCAGCCTTCAGTTCCGCATTCATATTATCGTAACTGACTACCGCTCTTTTCTTCTGTTCTTCCATAATTGACAAACTTTAACCGTTCAAAGGTAAGTAAAAAATTCTACATTCTGTCAGGGAGTTCTATTCCAAGAATTCCCATGCCCTTGCGAAGCACCCCGGCAACCGTATCGATCATGCTCAGCCGGAATGCCTTTGCAGAGGCATCGCTTTCCCTGATGATGGAACAGTCGTGGTAGAACTGGTTGAATTCCTTTGCAAGTTCATAGCAGTACGCAGCCACGAGTGAAGGACTGTGTGCGGCTCCGGCCTCCCCTATCCTTGACGGGAATTGGGAAAGATTCTGGACCAGGTGGATTTCCCTGGCCGAAAGTTCGTATGAATCCGGATTCCACTGCGCAGAGAAACCTTCTTCAGAGGCTTTGCGCAGAATGCTCATGATTCTGGCATGAGTATATTGGATGAAAGGACCGGTATTTCCGTTGAAGTCGATGGACTCCTTCGGGTCGAAGAGCATGGTCTTGAGAGGATCGACCTTGAGGATGAAATATTTCAGCGCTCCCATTCCTATCATGTGGAACAGTCTTTCCTGCTCCTCCTTGTCCATATCATCGAGTTTCCCGAGTTCCAATGAGGTTTCCCTGGCTGTCTGGTACATTTTCTCCATAAGGTCATCGGCATCGACCACTGTCCCCTCACGGGACTTCATCTTGCCTTCGGGAAGTTCGACCATACCGTAGGAAAGGTGATAGATGTCCTTCGCCCAACCGAAACCGAGTTTGCCGAGAATGAGTTTGAGCACCTGGAAATGGTAGTTCTGTTCATTGCCGACGACATAGATATGCTCGTACAGATTGTTTTTGGTGAATCTCTCGCAAGCGGTGCCGAGGTCCTGGGTCATATATACCGAGGTGCCGTCACCGCGCAGGAGCAGTTTCCTGTCAAGCCCGTCGGAGGTGAGGTCGCACCATACGGAACCGTCCTCCTGCTTTTCGAATATGCCCTTCTCAAGTCCCTCCTGTACCAGGGCCTTGCCGCCGAGGTAGGTGTCGGACTCATAGTAAGTCTTGTCGAACTCTATTCCAAGAGCCTTGTATGTCGCCGCAAAACCGTCGTAAACCCAGCCGTTCATCATTTTCCACAGTGCACGGACCTCAGGGTCCTCGTGCTCCCATTTATAGAGCATGGACTGGGCTTCGAGCAGGCAGGGGGCCTTTTTTGCAGCCTCCTCCTCATTCATTCCGCCCTTGACCAGAGAGGCGACTTCCTCCTTGTAGATGTCATTGAACGCCACATAGCAGTCTCCTACAAGATGGTCGCCCTTCATCGAGCAGTCCTCGGGAGTCTTGCCGCCGTAGAGCTTTTTCCAGGCGAGCATGCTCTTGCAGATATGGATACCGCGGTCATTCACAAGGTTGACCTTGATGACATTGTTGCCGCATTCCTTGAGAAGCTGTGACACGGACCAGCCGAGAAGATTGTTGCGGACATGGCCCAGATGCAGCGGTTTGTTGGTGTTGGGAGACGAGAACTCGACCATTATGGTCTTTCCGGTCGGAGGAAGGGTTCCGTAATTCTCCGTGGAGGCTATCTCTTTATACACTCCGGCCCAGTACGCTGGGGAAAGGGTGATGTTGAGAAAGCCCTTTATGGTGTTGAACGACTTGATTTCCGGACAGTTCCCGGCCATCCAAGTGCCTATTGCGTTTCCGGTGTTCTCGGGGGAGGATTTGGATATCCTCAGCAGAGGGAACACCACTAAAGTATAATCGCCTTCGAATTCCTTGCGGGTGGTCTGTATCTGAAGAGCGGACTGGTCACAGGTGACATTCCAAAGGGCCTGGACTGCCTTCCCGGCAGCCGAGGCTATCAATTCTTCTGCTCTCATACTATCCCAGATATCCTTTGAGAAGTTTGCTTCTTGAGTTGACCTTGAGTTTGCGGATGGCCTTCTCCTTTATCTGACGGACTCTCTCGCGGGTGAGGTTGAACTTCTCGCCGATTTCCTCAAGCGTCATTTCCTGACAGCCGATTCCGAAGAAATACTTCACGATATCCCTCTCCCTCGGAGACAGGGTGGACAGGGCGCGGTCGATTTCCTTGCTCAGCGACTCGTTGACAAGTCCGCGGTCTGCGCTTGGCGAATCATCGTTGATAAGGACATCCAGAAGGCTGTTGTCCTCGCCTTCCACGAAGGGTGCATCCACACTCACATGGCGTCCGCTGACGCGGAGAGTATCATTGATTTTCTCCTTCGGGAGGTCGATGATTTCAGCGAGTTCGTCGGATGACGGCATCCTCTCATGTTCCTGCTCGAACTTGGAGAGAGCCTTGTTTATCTTGTTCAGGGAGCCGACCTGGTTCAGGGGCAGGCGCACGATGCGGGACTGCTCGGCAAGAGCCTGAAGAATGCTCTGGCGTATCCACCACACGGCATAGGAAATGAACTTGAAGCCTCTTGTCTCATCGAATTTCTCAGCCGCCTTGATAAGACCGAGATTGCCTTCGTTGATGAGGTCGGGAAGGCTGAGTCCCTGATTCTGGTATTGTTTTGCCACTGACACGACAAATCTGAGGTTGGCTTTGGTAAGTTTCTCCAGGGCTTCCTGGTCCCCCTTGCGGATTCGCTGGGCCAGTTCGACCTCTTCCTCGACACTGATGAGTTCCTCACGGCCGATTTCCTGAAGATACTTGTCCAGGGAGGCACTTTCCCTGTTTGTAATTGAC
>JAKSKQ010000053.1 GCA_024401675.1 Bacteroidales bacterium
ATGTGGAGGCGGCCCTGACGTGCCTGCTCGAGAGCTTTCTCGAGAACATCGTATGAAAGGCCGTCAACCTTGATATCCATCTGGGTGGCGGTGATACCGTCCCTGGTTCCGGTGACTTTGAAGTCCATGTCTCCGAGGTGGTCCTCGTCACCGAGAATATCGGTGAGGATGGCATAGCGGTCATTGGGGCGCTCGGCATCAGTTATGAGGCCCATGGCTACACCGGCAACGGGTTTGGTAATCTTCACACCGGCATCCATGAGGGCGAGGCAGCCGCCGCAGACAGAGGCCATTGAAGATGAGCCGTTGGATTCGAGAATATCAGAAACCACGCGTACTGCGTAGGGATTTTCGGGAGCCATAGGGATGACAGGCTTGAGGGCCCTCATCGCAAGATTTCCGTGTCCGACCTCGCGGCGGCCGACACCCTTCTGGGCTTTGGCTTCACCGGTTGCGAACGGAGGGAAGTTGTAGTGGAGGACGAACTGGTCCTCACTCTGGATGAGGACTTCATCGTGCTCCTTCATATCCATCTTGGTTCCGAGAGTCACGGTAGCAAGTGACTGAGTCTCGCCACGGGTGAAGATTGCACTTCCGTGTGCGCAGGGAAGATAGCCCACCTCGCACCAGATAGGACGGACCTCGTTGCAGACACGACCGTCGAGACGGCAGCCTTCATCGAGAATCATATTGCGCATAGCCTCTTTCTCGACAGCATTGTAATAACGCTCGATCATAAAGAGTTTGAGAGCATATTCCTCCTTCTCAGCCTCGTTCTGGGGCTGGGGAAGAGTGGCGATGAATTCTTCCTTGATGGCGGCGAAACCGTCCTCACGCTCGTGCTTGGGACGGGCGCTCTTTGCGAGAGCATAGCATTTGTCATAGCAGAAATCGCGGCAAGCAGCCTTGAGAGCCTCATCCTCGACATCGTGGGGATAATCCCTCTTGTTGACATCGGTGCCGAGTTCGTGCATAAGTTCCTTCTGCACACGGCAGTGCTTCTTGATTTCTTCGTGAGCGAACTTGATGGCCTCGAGCATATCGTGCTCGGAGACTTCCTTCATCTCGCCCTCGACCATCATGATGTTCTCCTCGGTGGCGGCGACCATCAGTTCGAGGTCGGCTCTCTCCATCTCGGAGAATGTGGGATTGATGCAGAACTGACCGTCTATGCGGCATACGCGCACCTCACCGATAGGACCTCCGAAAGGAAGGTCAGAAGTTGCGAGGGCGCAGGAAGCGGCAAGTCCGGCGAGTGCGTCGGGCTGAGTGTCCTTGTCTGCGGAAATAAGTGTCACGTTTACAAAGACCTCGAGGTGGAAATCATCCGGCCACAGAGGTCTGATGGGGCGGTCGATGAGACGTGAGATGAGAATCTCATAGTCTGAAGACTTGCCCTCTCTTTTCATGAATCCGCCGGGGAAACGGCCGGCTGCATAGTACTTCTCCTTGTAATCTACTGTAAGAGGCATGAAATCTGTGCCTTCCTTCACTTCATTGGCTGCAGTCACAGTGGCGAGAAGCATAGTGCCACCCATTTTGACAACAGCGCTGCCGGCCGCCTGCTTGGCAAGCTTGCCGGTCTCGATTTCAATCACGCGGCCATCCGCGAGAGTGATTGTTTTGTTGATGATGTTCATTACTGTTTTTCGTTACGTCCAACTTATAAAAAAAAAGGATGGTTCCCCACTCGGGAACCATCCCTCGACTTTCCTGTATTATCGACGGAGACCGAGCTCCTTGACGATATTTCTGTACCTCTCGATGTCGATCTGCTTGAGGTAGTCAAGCATACGGCGGCGCTTACCGACCAGACGGAGAAGTGAACGGCGTGTCACTACATCCTTCTTGTTTTTCTTGATGTGCTCGGTAAGGTGAGCGATACGGTAGGAAAATAAAGCAACTTGACTCTCAGGAGAGCCGGTGTCAGTATTAGACTTTCCGTACTTCGCGAAAATCTCTTGCTTCTTGTCTGCCATTAAATATTCGGCCATAGTGCAAAAAGATTGTTAATTGTTACTGCTCGGGATACCGTACCCCGAAGCGGGCGCAAAGATAAGCATAAATTCCGAATATACAATATGATTCTTCGTGCTTTGCGCAAACTCCGGGGTCAATGATTCCAAGGTTTCTCAAGCCATGGGAGCCGGCTGGCGGAAATTTATGGTTTGATTCCGTATTTTTTGAGAATCTTCAGGATGGGCTTTTCAATAGAAGCCTCCCAGAGAGAGTAGCCGTTGTCATTCGGATGCACACCGTCGGCAGTTGAGGACTCGCCGTTGTGAAGGGCGGCGTCGGGCTTAAGGTAATATACATCGGGATAGCGCTTGTGGAGGATGGGCATGATGCTGTCGGTATAGGCGCGACGGGATGAATACTCAGCCTGCGCCTTGGTGTCGAAATTCTCTTTCTCCCAGTAGATAGTACGCTGGATGATGATAGGTTTGCCCGGATGAGCCTTGACCATCCTGACTATGAATCCCTCCAGCCTTTCCTCGAAGTTCTTGACGCCGGAATTTGAAAAAGGATCGAACACATAGGCATCAGCCTCAACCTTTTCAAGCACGTCGGCGAAGTAGGGCTGCATCTTGCAGTGACCGCTGAATCCCAGAGGAATTACCTGAAGGCCTGTCCTGCGCATGAACTGCATCGGATAACTCATACCGGCGCGGGTGCAGCTGACTCCGTGTGTGAAACTGCTTCCATGGAACACTATCTTGTGACGGAAGGGAGACTCAAGGCTCTCAAGGGAGCTTCCTTCGGGGACGCATACCTTGCACATATTCACTTCGGAATAAATCGGGAGATAAAGAAGACATTCCTTTTCACCGGGAGCGAGCGAAGAAACCATCACCTGGACCTTTTCCGGATCTTTGTGACTCCTGTCGAAGGTGGTCTGACCTGCCCAGAGCCATTTTCCGTCTTTCTTGATATAAAGGTCAAAGCCGCGGTATGATGCGAAAGGACCTGCGTGCACGTCTCCGAAGGTGACACTTATGCCTATCCTTTCAGCGTCAGTCTTGAAAAGGACGGTAAGTCCGGCCGGCTCGCGGCACATCTCGTTTTCGCGTTTGTCGAATCCCTTGAACACCACGGTATCGATTCTGTGATAGGGATTCGGAGTGTCGAACGCCTTGCCGCAGAGATTCAACTGGGAGGCTTCGACTTTCTTCCATTTTACATCAGGGGCTGCAACCGCCGCGAGGCAGAGGAAAATTGCAGGAATAATTGCAAGTAGTCTTTTCATATTGGGTTCTATTTGTTATGCGGCCGGCAACATTGCAGACCTTGTTGCAAAAATAATAAAATTCCGGCGACTTGATGCACAGAAAGTTTGCGCAATACGATGCAGTGTGCGGGGTCATCAGTCTTTACAAGGCTCTCGGCGGAGGCTGTTCCCAGTGACGACAGTGCTGCGGCGGACCGTCTTCTTCCGGCCCGAAGGCAAGTAAATGTCCGCGGTCATATTGGCGGGAAGTTCCACCGAAATCTCAGTTTTCCCGCCGGAAAGGCGTCTGGCGGACACCGACACTGCCCCACGTATAGTCGGGACACGCACGAAGGCGCTGTCAAGGCTGCCAAGAAGCGGCCTTACGCTTATTCTGGAGCAGCCGGGCTCCACAGGAGTTATCCCCATCAGATACATAGGGATGATATTGGCCGGAGCTGCTCCCCAGGCGTGATTCCAGTCAAGATTGGGTTTGAACACATCATCCCAGGCCTCGAGGGTGATTGTGGAGCCGCGGCGAATCATATTGTACCAACTTCTGAGTCCGGTACCGGCAAGAAGCGACAGGGCATAGTCATCCTCCCCTGCTCCGTAGAGAGACTCGAGCAGGAACTGGGCTCCAAAGACACTGCAAGCCATCCCTCTGCTCTTGATATAAGAAACCACCCTGCCGGTCTCGCTCCGCGGCACAAGGCCGAAGTCAAGGGCGAACATATTTGAATGCAGTGCGCTATGGCCGACGGACTTCCCGTCCGGATCCAAGCCAACCGGCTTCCCCTGGGCATCCAGACCGTCGATATACCGTCCGGCGGCTGCATCGAAGAACTTGTCATTGAACAGTTTGCGGAAAGTTTCTGCATCGGCTTTCCACTCCGCGGCCTCGCTCTCACGCCCCAGCACCCCGGCGATTTTTCCCATAAGTACCAGATTCCTGTAGTGGTAGGCGTTCACCACACAGTTGTAGGTGCTCATCACAAAGCCGTCGGCTTCGCCCCCTTCCGCCTTCTCCACTCCGCAGGCTCCGGATTGCGGCCAATCGACAATATCCCTTATCTGCGACCCGGCATAGCCGATACTCCTCATCAAGTCCGCACTCTGTAAACCGGTCCGGGTGGAAATCAGCCCAGTAGAGTCCCGGAGTCCGACAAGAGTGCGTGCCTTCAGGATATCATAATTCTTCTCCAGGAGCCGCGGGTCTCCGGTGGCCATATAGTCGTTCCAGCACATCAGCGCCGCCTGCATGATCCATTCGGTGGGCCATGTGGCATTGCGGCAGAGATAATCCACACTGTATCGGGCCAGGGCATACTCCCGGTCGGTGCAGTAATGACCGAGCTGGTTGATAAGCGCATCGGCTTCATACGGAATCCGTTCCCGGTCCCCGTCGATATAGACTCCGAGCGCAGTCGTGGCCTTGATGGAATATTTGCAAAGGTCCCACACCCGGTTCAGAACTTCATCCGAGCAGCGGAAATCGGAGGCATTGTCATCGAAAGGATATGTGACAGTGTGCCTGATGATGCCGGGAATTTCCGTGGACTCGCCGCCCCATTCGACCTCGACATAGCGGAACGGCGTCACTTCCCCGATCTGCGACGGCATGAGGACCGGATTGTAGGAGCGGCCGGGAACAATGGTGGAATTGCGACCGTCCGGTCGGATGGCTATGTCGCAGGTATGTTCGCCGGCTTTCACGGGAATTGTGTAGCGGCTGTATCTGATGGAGGACGGCGCAGGGTTGCGGAGGATTCGTCCGTTTCCGTCCAGGGCTTCGCCGAAATGTACCGTGAGAGTGTCATCCGCTTCGGAGCGCACCGTGACGGAGGCCTGGGCGTAGGCATCCCGTCCGAAATCCACCAGTGTGACCTTCCCGGCGAGATTCGCGACACGGCTGGGCTGCTCATCGGATTTGACAAGACAGTAGCGGGCCTGGACATTGTCGAGCACGGCGGCGGTGGTGAAAGAGGCCGGGGCCGCCCAGTCCGAGCAGCAGCCACGGTTATCCCATGCCCTGACAGTCCACCAATATGTGCGGGACGCTTCCAGAGCGGCATCCAGACGCACCGAGACTGAAGAGGAGCCGCGCACCTTCCCGCTGTCCCACACATCGGCGCTCCCCTCTTCGAGAAGGGCTGGCGAAGAAGCCACAAGCACACGGTAGGCCCGCTGCATCATACCGGGCCGCGCATCGGCGAAAGTCCAGCCCAGCGCGGGATGGGCGGAGCGTATCTGCACCCCGGGAGCATCGGAAATGAAATCCACACTCAACCGGGAAATGGAAAAAGAAAACCCGGAAAAACAGGGCAGAAGCGCCAGCAGCACCGTTATCAATCTCTTACTCATAATTTCATTACTTTTTCAAAAGACAAATTTGACAATAATTCCCCGAACTTCGGACATTTTTTAGGAAGTCTTTTATATCTTTGCAGGATATGGATATCGCGCTTTTGTCTAAAATGATTGAGGACCTGGTCCTCGAAAATGATTCCGTGACCCTCCCGGGCCTCGGAGAATTCGTGGTCAGAAATGTTCCTGCATCATTTTCCGACAGAGGTTATACCATCCATCCGCCGTACCGCACGCTCAGTTTCTCTGCGCACGAGTCCCCCGAAAACAAGCTCGCCGCCCTGTACTCGAAGCTTTCCGGCTCCACAATAAAAGATTCGCAGGCTGAAATCGAGGAGTTCTGCCGCAGGCTGTCCGCAAGACTCCGGACAGAAATGAGTGTGGAATTTCCGGGACTCGGCATTCTCCGCAAGCGGAGCGGAGGTCTGACCGTCTTTATCCAGGACGAGGACCTCGACATCTTCCCGGGCGGCACCGGACTTGAAAGTCTGTCGCTCAGAAGCCGGTCTCCGCGCACTGACATGCCCGATTCCGGAGAGGGAGCCCCCGCCGTGGAAAAGGAGACTCCCGCCGTCGAAAGGGAAACCCCCTCTGCCGGCAAGGAGCCCCCGGCCGCCGGGAAGGAGACTCCCGCAGCCGGGAAAGAATCCCGGGCCACCGGCAAACCATGCAGCCCCAAACTGAAAAAAGCCCTCGTCATCGGCGCGGCCATCATCGGCATCCTTGCAGTCGTCTGCATCGCCGTTGCCATCCTCGGAAGAACATGTCCGGAAATACTGGACCATATTTTGTATAATGATGAGCAATTGAGAATCATCACGAAATATGGACTGTAACAAATCACTCAAGACTTCCACCGAAATCAGGATTCCCTGCTATGACACGAGTCAGAGCCAGGTACTCCGTCCGTCGGCCATGTTCAACTACTGCCAGGAACTCAGCAACGACAGTTCTGACGCCCTGGGTTTCGGCTACGATGACCTTATCAAGGACGGTCTTGTCTGGATCATTTCCAGAATGCACGTCATTTTCCATTCCAGCCCCCGCTGGAGAGACACTGTAAAACTCTGCACCTGGCACAAAGGCCGCGACGGAGTATATTTTCTCCGAGACTATCTGATGACCGGGGAAGACGGCACAGTCATAGCCGCCGCAACTTCGTCCTGGGCGGTGCTGAACCTTCAGGAGCGCAGTGTGGTCACAAATCCGGCCTACGGCAGCGACGAGTCCCTCATCTGCCGCGAAGACGCGATTCCCGCACCCTGCCCGAGGATGGTCATCCCGAAGGGTATGGTGATGGAGCCCTGCGGCAAGCGTCAGGTGCGTTTCAGCGATATTGACCGCAACCGCCACACCAACAATGCAATGTATGTCTCCTGGGCGATGGACGCCCTGGACTTCGACTTCTTGCTTGCCAACCCGCTGAAGGAAATTTTCATGAACTTCAGGTCCGAAACCAGAGCCTCGGATGAAGTGGAACTCTACCGGAACATTTCCACGGACCCGACCGGCAGGAAAGTCGCGACTGTGACCGGAATGTGCGGAGGAAAACTGTCATTCATAGCAAAAATGATTTTCTGATGATAGAGTTGTTGTATCCCGATGAAATTGCGCCCAGAATTCCGGGGCCCAAAGCCGCTGATGTACAGATGCGGCGCAGTGCGGACAAGGACACCCGGCAGGAGTGCCTTCCGGCAGTTCTTGAGAACGGAATAGTCATCGGGCGCGCATCACGCAATTACTGTCACGGCGGCAGCGCCCTCATGCATCCGGTGGTCCATCTGCACATCATAGACCGCAACGGTGATATTTATCTTCAGAAACGTTCTCTCAAGAAAGATATCCAGCCCGGCAAATGGGACACTGCCGTCGGAGGTCATGTATCCTATGGCGAGTCATTCGCCGAGGCCCTTTTCAGGGAAGCGTCCGAAGAACTCGGCCTGACCAGATTCAACGCCTCTAACATTGACACCTATGTCTTCGAAAACGGAAGGGACCGGGAACTGGTGAGCGTATTCGCCTGTGTCGGGCATCCGAATTTGAAACCGGATCCGGAAGAGGTCAGCGAAGGAAGATGGTGGGGGCAGGATGAAATAGAAGAAAATCTCGGCTCCGGGCTGTTCACTCCGAACTTCGAAAACGAATACCGGAAAATCATAGGTACTCTCAACGCCCTTCTGTAGGAAAATATTATCGGCCTGCCGCAGGAATCAGTCCCTGTGCCTGCCGGTCCAGATAGGTCTGGAGAATAAGCGCGGCGGAAATCTTGTCCACTGAAGCCTTGTCACGCCTGTCGGAAGCCTTCATCCCCCCGTCGATCATCGCCCTATGTGCGAGAACCGATGTGAACCTCTCGTCTTCCTTGATTATCGGAATCTGCGGAAAAACCCGCGAAAGACGCCTGATGAAGGCATCCACGTCCGCCTGAGCCTCGGAAGGCCGGCCGTTCATGTTGACGGGATATCCGATCACAAAACATTTTATAACCATGGCTGATGCAAGACTTTGAAGATAATCTATTATCTTTGCATATTGTACAGTTTCCAGCGGAGAGGCGAAAATGCCAAGCGGATCGCTCTGTGCCAGACCGATTCTCTTGCGACCGAAGTCAATCCCTATGATTCTGCTTTCCATAACCAGAAACAAAAATACACAAAAAAGATGTCTGCACAAAATAAAGAGAAGTGGCCCAACCGCATCCGCATCAATGTGAGCGACGATATCGACCATAACACCCTATGGGACAGAAGTTTCACAAGAACAAGACTGATTGCGGGATGCATTACCGCGGTAGTTCTGTTCATCCTTGTGATATTCTCGCTCATCGCATACACCCCCATACGCACCGCTATTCCCGGTTATCCGGACGCCTACACGAAAAGAGCCGCGGTCCACAATGCCTATGTTATCGACTCGCTTCAAACCGTGATTGACAGGTGGGAACTTTACACCGAAAATCTCCGCAGGGTCATAGACGGCAAGGAGCCGGTATATTTTGAAAATGTGCTCAAGATGGCCGAAAATCCTGAGGAAATTGCAAAAGCCAAGGCCGAATTCAGAAGGGCCGACTCCCTTCTCCGGACCAAAGTCAGGACCGGCGAGACCATGTCCATCGACATCAGCAACTCATTCATCGAATAGCGGTATGGAAAAGCGCAGACTGGCTATTCTCGGCAGCACCGGTTCCATCGGGACACAGGCGCTCGATGTGGTCCGGCAGCACCGGGACCTCTTCAGCATAGAACTTCTTACAGCAAACACAAGCAGCGCGAAGCTCATTGAGCAGGCGCTCGAATTCGAGCCCTCCAGTGTGGTGATATGCGACGAAAGCAAATACGATGAGGTCGCCCTCGCTCTCCAGAGCCACGACATAAAAGTATTTGCCGGAATGGACTCCGTGTGCGCTCTTGCAGGCGGAGACAATATCGACATGGTGCTCACATCCATGGTCGGATTCAGCGGGCTCCGCTCCACGGTAGCAGCCATCAGGAAAGGCAAGGCCATAGCCCTGGCGAACAAGGAGACCCTTGTCGCCGCCGGCTCGATTGTGATGAAAATGGCCCGGGAATATTCGGCACCCATCCTCCCTGTGGATTCGGAACATTCGGCAATTTTCCAGTGCCTTCTCGCATCCGGAGGAAATCCTCTGCGTAAAATCCACCTCACAGCATCCGGAGGCCCTTTCAGAGGTCTTCCCAAGGAGCAGATAGCCACAATGACGAGGGCTCAGGCCCTCAAGCACCCCAAATGGAACATGGGGGCCAAAATCACCATAGATTCGGCGACTCTCATGAACAAGGGTCTTGAGGTGATTGAGGCGAAATGGCTTTTCGGAGTGGAACCGGAAGACATAGAGGTGGTGGTGCACCCGCAGTCCATAATCCACTCGATGGTCGAGTTCGCCGACGGCGCGGTGATAGCCCAGATGGGGCATCCCGATATGAGGGAGCCCATTCAGTTCGCCCTCGGATACCCCGAAAGGCTCTCTCTCAACAACAAGAAACTCGACTTCGCCGAACTCGGGCATCTGGACTTCATGGCCCCGGAAACCGACAAGTTCCCCTGCCTGTCCCTCGCCCGGGAAGCTCTCCGCATCGGAGGCAACTGCCCCTGCGCGATGAACGGAGCCAACGAAATCGCAGTGGCAGCATTTTTGAATGACCGGATAGGCTTCTACGACATCCCCGCCATCATATCGGAGACAATGTCCCGGACAGACATAATCGCCGAGCCCACATTGGACGATATCTTCGAAACAGACAGGGCGGCACGCGCGGCAGCCGGTGAAATCCTTGAAAAATGTCAGAAACACTCCTGAGGATATTCCAGGTAATACTGGCCCTATCCATACTGATAATCGGCCATGAGGCCGGTCATTTCTTCTTCGCCAAACTCTTCGGGGTCAGAGTGGAGAAGTTCTATCTTTTCTTCGATGCAGGCGGGGTCCGTCTGTTTAGCACCAAGCACAGCAAACTGCTCGGAAAACTGTTCCCCCGTCTGAAGGACGCCGAGACCGACTACGGTATAGGATGGCTTCCGCTCGGAGGATACTGCAAGATTGCCGGGATGATTGACGAGTCGCTCGACACACAATCTGTCGGAAGCGAGCCGCAGAGCTGGGAGTTCCGCAGCAAGAAGGCCTGGCAGCGGCTGCTCATCCTCATCGGCGGAGTCCTGATGAATGTAGTGATAGCCATGGTGGTGTATATCTGCCTGCTGGCAGGATGGGGATCGGCATACCTCGGGAACACTCCCGATACACATATTTGGACCAATGAACTGTCCAGGGAGATGGGCTTCCGGGACGGAGATGTGATTCTGGACTACGACGGTGTGCATACGGATGATTTCTCGCTGCTCCAGGCCGACCTGGTCCGGAACAAAGTCCGCCATGTCAATATACTTCGCGGTGCCGACACAGTGGGCATATATATCGACCAGAACTTCTTTCCGCAAGTCCTGAACACCCCAGGGATGTTCTCCCTCGCATTGGAATTCGTGGTGGACAGCATTCCGCCTCAGAGCGTCAATTACGGAAATGGCATACTGAGCAGCGGGGACAAGGTCATCGCGCTCTGCGGGCAGGAAATAGAATATGTGCAGCAGTCAAGGGAAGTACTCGCGTCGCACTGCGGCGAGGAAGTGCCCATAACCGTCCTGCGGGACGGGGATATGGTCATCGAGGGCACGGTCAGAGTTGACAGTCTCGGGCTGCTGGGAGTCTATGCCCGCTTCCCGGAAATCAGTTCCCGCACATACACCGCGGCACAGGCCGTCATCCCCGGAATCAAGATGACCTTCTCCGCCATCGGGAACTATCTCAAGGACCTCAAACTCGTGGCCACCCCGAGCACGGGGGCCTACAAGAGCGTGGGCAGTTTCATCGCCATCGGACAGGTGTTCCCCGGCGCGTGGGACACATACAGCTTCCTGCACATCCTCGCCCTGCTTTCAGTGATGCTCGCCGTGGTCAATCTCCTTCCCATTCCGGGACTGGACGGAGGCCACGTGCTGTTCACATTATATGAAATGATAACCGGACGCAAGCCCAGTGACAAGTTCCTCTACGCAGCACAGATTGTCGGAATGATAATACTCGTCATGCTCATGGTCTATGCCTTCGGAAATGATATCGGAAGACTTATTAAATAATTGTATATGAAAAATTCAATCCATGCACTGATTGCATCCCTTGCGGTATCCGCACTGACAATTCTCCCATCCTGCAAAAGCGGCAAAGCCCTGCTGCCCAATGTCAGCGGGAAGGCTGGCGAGGTGGTGGTCGTGATGCAGGAGGACATGTGGAACGGCGCACTTGGCACCGCGGTGCGCGGAAGTTTCGCTGCGGACTGCGAGTTTCTTCCGCAAAAAGAGCCCCTGTACGATCTTGTGAATGTGATTCCGTCCGGATTCACCAATATGTTCAAGATGCACCGCAACATCGTCATCTTCAATGTGGACGGAAAGATTACGGAGCCCGGTGTGATTTACAAAAATGATGTATGGGCAGCCCCCCAGTGCGTCATTTCCGTCAATGCGGCAAATCTGGAAGGAGCCCAGATTCTTCTTGAGGAGAACCTTCCCCAGATGCTCGTTTATGTAGAGCAGGCCGAGCGCAACCGCATCATAGCCAACTCCAGGCTTTATCCCGAGCGCTCCCTCGACCCGATTGTCACCGAAATGGTCGGTGGCTCTCCTGTCTTCCCCAGCGGATACACTCTGCGCAAGAAGAGCGAAAACTTCATCTGGATTGCCTACGAGACCACATACACCACCCAAGGCATCCTTATTTACAAGTATCCCTCCAGCGGTACCCAGGCCGATTTCGAGCTCGAAGACATTATCCGCCACAGTGACGAAATTCTGAAGGAAAATGTGCCGGGGATGTTCGACGGTACATATATGATGACCAGCACTTTCGCCACACCTTCCATAACATTCGAGAAATATCAGGGACGTGCCTTCGCGTCCGTCCACGGACTCTGGGAGGTTTACAAGGACTTCATGGGCGGGCCTTTCGTATCCCATGTGTTCTACAGCCGCGACGGAAAGGAGATGATTGTCATGCAGGGATTCGTCTATGCGCCGAAGTTCGAGAAAAGGCATTATCTGAGGCAGGTGGAGTCAATTCTGTACTCTTTTTCCTGGGCTTCCCCCGACAGGGATACTAAAGAATAAAGAAAATTTATTTGTAATAAAGAATATATTTCTTAAATTTGCAGTCCTTTTCGGTA
>JAKSKQ010000054.1 GCA_024401675.1 Bacteroidales bacterium
CTTGTAGGGAAGGATCACCACACGGGGACGGCGGCGCGAAGAAGTCACGGACACATGGAATCCGACCTGACCGTTCTCTCCGATTCCGACAACAAGAAGGTCGATATTGCTGGTGAATTTGTCGTACTGTTCGCAGAATTCCTTGAGAGATTCCTGCGGCACAGACCCGTCGGGCAGATGAACATTCTCCGGCTTTATGTCGATTTTGTCAATCAGGAGGGTATGAAGCCTGTAGTTGCGGCTCTGCATACTGGTACTGTCGATGGGATAGTATTCATCAATCGAGAATATCTCGACATTCCTGAATGACACACGACCCTCGGTGTACTTACGGGAAAGTTTGTTGTAGAGCGACACAGGAGTCGCGCCGGTGGTCAGTCCGAGCCGGAACAGTTTGCCGGGATTGGCGGTTTCAAAGTCCTTGATGGCTTTTATGACGATTTCAGAGACAGCCTCGGATGCGGCCGACGGCTCGCTAAAAATCTCAGTACGGATCTCTTCGTGACTATGGAGCACATCATCGGGAAGTCCGGAAGTGATGAGGCCGCCATCTTTGGGCAATGCGAAATGTTTCATATATGGTAAAATAATTTTTAAAGTATTCCTCTGCGGACAAGTTCGGAACGGTATGCGTCAGCCCCTGTGAACTGCACGGCATCAATTCCGGCAGCCTTGCAGCCTTCGACATTTTTCAATGTGTCATCGACGAAAAGACATTCCTCGGCCTTGAGGTCATATTTTTCAAGGAAATAGCGGAAAATGTCCTTGCCGGGCTTGAGGTATCCGATATCTCCGGAAATAAGATATCCGTCCATCAGTCTGAGCACCGGATAGCGGTTGGCAATCTGGTAGAAAGTCTCGGAAGACCAGTTGGAAAGAGCGTAGAGTCTGTACCCGCGCGCTTTAAGTTCTTCCAGAACCTCCTGCATGCCGGGAATCTGTTCGCCCATTGTCCTGGTCCACTCGTCGTAGTACATCTGGATTTCCTTGGACCACTCCGGGAATTTTTCCTTCAGGGCGACAATAGTCGGAGCATAGGGAGTTCCGTCATCGTGGGAGTTGTTCCACGCATAATCACACACGTTCGACAGGAACCAGTCGCACTTTTCCTTGTCATTGAAATAAGGTCCGAAAAGATACTCCCTGTTCCAGTCAAGCAGCACGAGGCCAAGGTCAAAGACCAGATTTTTGATTTTTGTTCCCATTTGTGCAAAAATAACCAATTTTCGGGATATAGATGCATGAATTCGGGCAAATAAAAAAGGAGTCCGGGATTCCGGACTCCTTGAAAGGGTTATAATTGCAGGAAATTATTATTTTCCGTAAGCAAACTTAACGTTCATTGAAGCGCAAAGGTCGCCACCGTAACCGCACCAAGTCTTAGGAGTAGCAAGATCCTTGACACCAAGTACAGTGATGTATTTGGGCTCGGTGTTGGGCTCGATTGCATAACCGTTGGTAAGGCAGAACATACCCTGAGCTGAAGTAGAGGTAGCGTCGTGGTAAACTTCTGTAGGAGCACATGCTCCAGTTGCAGTTGAAGGAATCATATAGATGTCACCGCAGAGAGTTACATCGGCATTGTTGCAGGCAGTGTAAACATCACCTGTAGCAGTTACATAAGGATGAGCGTGAGTGAAGACATCTTTGCCGATAGAAGCGACATAAGTTGCAACAGTTGCAGGATCGACAGGAGCCTCTTTAGTGCCACCGGCAATCTTAGCCTTGGCAACCTTGATGGCGCCCTGGCGTGTACCGATAATCATATCACCGGCAGCATCGAATACAATACCTGTAAGGTTGAGGTTGCAATTGAACCAGGAAACATTGTTCCAAGGCTCGGCAGCTGCGCCGTCAATAATCATAATTACACCCTTGGCATTGGAGGGAAGATAGATCTTGTTGTCAGGACCGACTGCAAGGCCGATAGAGCAGGCATCACCCCAAGATTTCCAAGTATCGTAAGGTTTAGACATGTTCACACCCTTGAACTTGTTGGTTGACCTGTTGTAAGTGTAGAACTGAAGAAGTTCGTTGGCCCAAATTACGATATAGTCATAAGTTGCGTCAGTCTTGTAAACAGCCATCTGAGCGTTGTTGCAATACATGAAAGGATTGACAATACCTTCTCCACCGAGTGCATCACCACGCTGGTAGCACCTGTCGAGCTGAGTACCGTCAGCAGCCTTGAATGCTCCGAGTTCGCGGTTGTTGGCATTGGGAATAGTCTTGCTGGTACCGCAGGCAAATACTACATTACCGTCAGAACTTACAGCAAAGCAAGAACCGAGAGTAAAAATGTCGGTATTGTGCCACTTGGTAGTTCCGTTAGGAGCGATAGCATAGAAACCGTCAGTTGTGAGACCCTTGTTGTGGAGGTAAACGTCACCGGTAACAGGGTTGCAGGCAACATTGACACAATTATTGGTCTTGGCTTCGGGAGTAGTCCACACCCACTTTGGAGCACCGGCTGAAGGATCGAGGGCAACGAGAGAACCGTTCTGAGTAGGGATGTAAGCGATCTTGCCGTCAGGAGAGAAGCAAGAGTGAGTGTTACGGAAGAAGCAGTCATTACCTTCGCCGTCCTTGACAGTAACAGTAGTGACATTCTTAACCTCGAAGTAGATGTCATCGAACTTCATGGTGAAGGAAGCAACTTCGCCAGTGTTTCCGTTCATGTTAGAGCAGAGAACGCGGAATGAAACGATACCCTTGGTGATATCGAAATCATAGTCTTCACCGAAGGCGCTGAGAGGAATAGCGAACTCGTTCCAACCTTCTTTCCAAGTCACGCCAAAATTAACCTTGATGGCATTGGCATCATTGCTCTTGGTGTTTCCGAGATCGACATGGAGGACGTTCTCAAGGATTGAAGGAGCTGAGGTGTAAACCTGGAGATGAAGCACGGTGTTGGCCTTGCTTGCATTTGCAGGAAGCATGAGAGGAGCATCTTCAGGCCTTGTGATAGGGAACTGGCCGAGATAGTCGCTGGTGTTGCCATAAGCGGGAACTTCCTGACCCTGATCGTCAAGCTTGGTGAAAGGAAGGTGGAGATTGAATGAGTAGCATCCTATACCTTCAGCCATAGCGATGTCGTCGATAGTGCAGAAGCGGGTGTTAGTCTTTGCGTGACCGATAGTCCAGCCTTCACGGATAAAGTCGCAGTCATCGAAGAAGCCTTCCTTTACAGGACGTACAGGGAGGACGGTAGGAACAACGAGGCTGCTCTGTGCAGAAAGAACGAGTTCAATAGCTTTTTCAACTTTAACTGCGCCGAGAATACGGATTGCAGGGATGGGATCGGTAGCGGCAGTGCCGGCGTCAATCCAGTTCTTCTTGTCGAAAGAAAGCTGCCATTTGCCGTCCTTCTCGCGAACCTGAGGAAGACTTGCATCTTCAAGAAGGTCGTACTTCTTTCCAGCATACTCGAAACCGCAAGCGACATTATCTTCATTAAGATAAATCTGGATTGCTCCGTTCTCGTTGAAGGTGATGTCAACATTGCCATTGGAGGCAAGGCCGAAATGCCAACCGGTAGTGTCGGCTTCGGTCAAAATAGGAGACTGTGCGGAAGCATAGTCAAGATCAGCAACAGCTACAATGAGAGTGGCAACTGCCTTGTAACTGTCATTAGCAGCCTTAATCTGAGCGGTGTAGTCCTGAGGCTTTTCAGGCTCCTTCTGAGGCTCTTTGTTACAGCTTACAAGTGAGAGTGCAAGCACTGCAACTGATGCAAAAATGAAAAATTTTTTCATAAATGTTTTTTTGTTAATAAAATGGTTATAGTGATTAGGATAATCCTTCTTGTCAATAAGAACCGTAAACTACCTTCACGTTCTTGGTAGAGCAGGGATCGCCTCCGATATATGCCCAGGTGTTCGGGGCAAGAGTGTCGTCGGTCTTCCTTACATAGATGACACCGGGCTTGGTGGCTGAAGTCTCGTTGCCGCCGGCGGAAAAACCGAGAGTGGCGACAACAGCATAGTTGTCAGTCATTGCGAATGCAGCCTGGAACATACGGAATTCGGGAAGACGGCTTATCTGGAGAGCGTTGACGTCTCCGGTGGCACCGTCGATTTCGGCACGGAAGAGGCCACCCTGACGAGACCACTGGTCAGCAGGAAGCACGGCGCCGTTGGGGCCTGCGCTGAAGTAAACCTTGTCAGTTGCGGATATCTGTGCGCACTCGAAGTTGAACGCATTGTCGTTGGTCGGAGAGAGGATAGTGCAGACAGGCTGGGCGCTGCCGCCGGCGATGGAAGCAGCGGAGAATTTCTTGATGAATCCGCCGTTCTGGGTGGCGATAAGGTTGCCGTTCTTGTCAAGCACCATACCGTACACATCCTTGTTGAGCCCGAAGTCCATGAAACCGATTGACTTTGCGGCGATGTCAACCACTGCCGCACCGCCCTTGACTGCGAAGAGGACCTTCGCCTTGTCGGGAGTCACGACTGCATCCACGATATCAGCGGCATCTGCAGGAAGAGCCAGAGTAGTCTCGATAGAGAGGGAGTTACCTGTGAAATTGATGTAGCGGACAGCACTGTCCTCACCTTTGGCGGCGTCACCGTTTGACGCAAGGAGAATCTTGTCGTCAGCGATGACAGCCATCTGGATATGACCGTCCTTGTTGACAATATCGAGAGAAGCAACTTCAGTACCATCTACGGCGCTGAGAGCGTGGAGCTTGTTGTCATTGCCAGCCACGAACACGACTGTTCCGTCGGAATTGAGTGCAGGGCCGCAGCCTACGGCAACATATCCGTCCTTGGTCCAGTTGATGTTACCGCTCTTGTTGATGGAGTAGAACTTGGCAACATCCTTGCCGGAAGCATATATATCACCGTTTGCAGGATTGACCGCGATGTTGGCACCGTTGTCTGCGGTACCTTCGAGAACCTTGATCCAATCCATGGCTCCCGTCTCGAGATTGACGCTCACAAGTGCGCGTGAATCAGCGGTCTTGGGGTTGCACATTGAAAGGATATAGGCGTGCTTCTTGTCGGCGGAGAACACAGGATGAGTATTCTTGAAACGGATATCCTTGCCGCCCCAGTCATCGATGAATCCCACGAATGCCTTGGCTGCTGTCAGAGCGCAGGTGGCAGTCTTGCCGCCTACCTTGGTGGTTGCCGTGATGGTGCAGGTGCCTTCAGCGACGATGGAAACTGTGCCCCTGTCATCTACAGTTGCGACTGCAGGCTTGTCTGAAGACCACTCCACAGCCACGCTGGAAGCGTTCTCGGGAAGGATGGTGGCCTTGAGGACGAATGACTCACCGGCATAACCGGCGTAAGCGGTCTTGTCGAGAGAGATGCTTTCAGGCTGGATATCCTTGACGGAGATGGCGCAGGAAGCAGTGAAACCGCCATCATCGGTGGTAACGGTGATATTGCAATTTCCGATTGCCTGGAGAGAGACGATACCGTTCTTCACAGTAGCGACATTTGAGTTGTCGGAAGCCCACTTCACTTTCTTGTTGGTGGCGTTCTTCGGAGCGACTGTCGCCCTGAGAGTAACCTGTTCGCCGGGACCTCCGGTGAATTCTTCCATGTTGAGAGTGACTCCTGTCACCGCGACAGTGCTGCCCGGAGTGTCGGTATCAGGCTTGGAACAGCCTGAAGCCGAAAGGACAAGCGCGGCAATTGCGAATAATGTGATGAATTTTTTCATGCTATATACTTTAATATATTTACAACTCAACAATTTTTTGTTAAAAAAATCGCATAAAGTTAGAAATTATTTTATAAATGAGCAAAATTTACTTACCGTAAACGACCTGAACATTCTTGGAACCGCAAAGGTCTCCTCCGCAACTTGCCCATACTCCGGCAGGGATATTTTTCCTTGTCTTATATATGTAAACACCGCCGGACTGCCCGTCTGAATTCTTTTTGGTGGCCACAACGACATAGTTGTCAGTGGAGGCGATGACTCCTTCGTAGGCAGTGGGTGAGAACGGAGACTTGAACAGGATTTCGGAGTACAACTCGCCGGTGGCGTCGGGAGCGATTGAGAACAGACTGCTGCAACCTCCGTTGGAAGTGCTGTGATACAATGTACCGTCGGCCGTAATCGCGGGACACTGCCAGACGAAGTTGTTGTTTGAGGAGCCCTGGACTGTAGCCTTGTATTTCGGAGCAGGAGTCCCGCCGGAGACGAGGTCCGACAGTGCATATTTGCGTACGGTTCCAACGAGAGTCTTGTCGGCATCTACTGAAGTCTCGAGATACACATTGCCGTTGCCATCGATGACACCGCTGTAAATCGCTACGGTATTGTTCGAGTCTATGGTCACAGTGCCCACATAAGTGATGGGGTCGGTGCTGATGTTGATGATGGCGATCTTGCCGTTCTGAAGCGGGAAATACGCAGTTTTGGCATCCGGAGAGACAAAGGCGGAAGAGCGGTCGGAAACCCTGCCGCAATCCACACAGGCACAGGTCTTGGGGCTGTCGGGAGTCGCAAGCTCGGTCCTGTAGTACTGGATGCGCTTGAGCTTGCCCGCCGCCTTGTCGAGACGGTACTCGCCGAAATGCTCGGCACCCCAGAGGATGACATCGGTGTCGTTCAGGACTATCATCTGTGCGAAGCCGGCATACACGAAACCGGTGCCGTCGCCGCCGGTGACAGTGTCGTACTCGGCCTTGTCGAACTCGCCGCCGTTGGTGATGCGGGAAGCGATTTCAGTTCCTGTGGAGGCATTTACCGCAATGAACTTGCGGCTTGAAGGCTGGCCTGCTATGAATACCACGCTGCCGTCGGTTGACACACCGATGCCGGTTCCGAGTGCTCCGCAGGAGACCGGAGTGGTCCAGGCGGGAGTTCCGTCGCTGTGGACAGCGAAAGTCTTGTCATCCCTGTTGGAGAAATAGATGTCACCGCTTACGGGATTGACAACCACGGGAGAGAACTTTCCGCTGGCACCGGCATCGATACCGGCAGGACGGTATGACCAGTTGCAAGTGCCCTTCTGAACATCAATAGACACAAGGGTGCAGTTGTCGGAAAGGATATAGGCTGTCTTGCCGTCCTTGGAGAAGGCAGGATGAGTCGATGTGAAATTGAGTATTTCCTTGCCGGGCCATTCTCTGATGATGGAGACAAGGTTCTCGGAAGTCACGGCGCAGGTGGCCTTGGCTTCGGGGTTGCTCTTGGATGTGGCGGTGATGATGCAGGAGCCCTCGCCGTTGAGGGTGACATTGCCTTCCTCATCGACAGAGGCTATTTCAGTGTTGTCCGAACTCCAGATGACGCCCTGATTGGAAGCGTTTTCCGGCTCGAAGGACGGCACAATACTGAAAGTCGAGGACACCGCTCCGGTAAACTCCTTGGGAGTAATCGAAATCGATGTTACCTTGATGTCGTTGACTGTGACAACGCAGTCAGCAGTGAAGCCGCCGTCAGCGGTGGTGACAGTGATGGTAGCGGTTCCCTCGGCATTGAGGAAGACCAATCCGTTCTTCACTGTGGCGACCGTGGCATTGTCAGTGCTCCATGCCACTTTCTTGTTGGTGGCCTTTGCGGGGACGATGGTAGCCTTCAGAGTGAACTGGGTGCCGGCTCCTCCCGAATATTCTGTCTGATTGAGGGTGACTCCCTTGACTGCGACAGTCCCGGACGGGTTGTCCCCTCCCTTATCATCTTTTGAGCATGCGCAAAGTGCGATTGCGGCGAATGCAAGAGCAAATAAAACTTTCTTCATATCAATATGTATTATGCAGTTATTTCCTTATGCTGATATGTTCGCCGCAGTCCATCAGGATGTACGGCATATAATTGGTAAAACCAGGCTTGTGGAAGGCTCCCCTCGAAGGGTCGAAGAGATAATGGAAGCCTATGCGGCCGCCAACATAGTGATGATACTCGTTCTCGTGGCAGGGCAGATAGTAGCAGGTGCGGCCCGGTTCACAGGGGGCCTGGGCCTCGAGGTCGAGGAGACGGTGCAGATACGAGAAGATGGGAGACACGGTGAAGTCGGCGCGGGGCAGGTCCTTGAGGTACTGTTCGGCGCGGCCGGGGGCGTTGTCGCCCTTGACTATGATTCTCCAGCCTTCGAATTCAAGATAATAGACATTGCAGGGAACGCCCTTGCCCTGGTCGCCCATCGCGGCACGCAGATACACGGGACCGATCTGCTCGCCTTCGAGATGGTCGCCTTCGGTCCACCAGTGGACGCTGTCGGAAGGGGTCACCACAAGATTGGAATAATAGTTCTCGCAGGGAACCACAAGAGGCTTGTTGTATTTGGTCATGCCCTGGAGCACAAGGGGCGACATGTGGTCGTCGTGGGGATGGGTGACGAGAAGGAAGTCCAGCCTTCTGGCGATTTCCTCGGACTCCTCGAAGTTGCCTTCCCACTTGATATCGACTCCGATGGTGTGGTCGTGAGTCCTGAACACATAGCCGGAACTGTAAACCTTGGCAATCTGAATCTCGCCCGGCTCTGGCTGTGAGAACGCAAGCCAGAGGAGGAAGTTCACCCTCCAATATAAATAATAGGTATTGCGGGCCATCACGAACCTCTTGACAAGGTCGATGGAGATGCCCTCGGAGCGTTCGTCGGTGTGGAGGGGGTAATCGAGCAGCTGAAGGATATCGCGGCGGATGACCTGGTTCATTTCAGGCTCCCCCACCGTGGCTATCACAGGAGGGTACTTCTCCTTGAGGGCTGTCACGAAATCAAGTGTCTGCGCAAGCCATGCAAGAGTATCGACCTTGTATGTCTTTTCGCAACATTTTGCAAAGTTTTTCACTTCTTTTTCAAGTCCGGTGCCCTGAACATCGGCGGCGAACTCGGCGGTGTATTCTATCATCGCGCGGAAAAGCACATCGTTGGAAACGGGGTTGAATCTTACATCTTTTCTCTGGCTGTCGATAACCTTATCGTTCGCGGACGCGCCTTTGGCGCCGTTTCCGGCCTGTGCCGAGGCAAAGCAGCAGAGCGAAAGGACCGCCGCTGCAAGAATCGAATTCATTCTACTCATATCTTCAGTGTTATTTGGTTACATATTTTTCCGGGTGACGGGCAGTGTAGTGCTTCTCTTCGTATAGCCTCTGGAGCCTGTCGGTATCGGCGCGGGCGTCGCCGGTCAATTCAAACTTCTCTCCCCTGCCCACGATTTTCTTCTTCCAGTCGAAATAGCCCATGTACACGGGACATCCGACCTTGAGGGCTATCATGTGGTAGCCGGTCTTCCAGCGGTGAACCGGCTTGCGGGTGCCCTCGGGGGCAAGGCAGAGGTGGAAGGTATCGACTTCGTCGAAATGTTTTATGAGGCTCACCACCAATGCGGAGGCGTTGGAACGGTCCACCGGTACTGCACCCAGACGGACCAGGAGCCAGCCGACAGGACCCTTGAAGAACTCTTTCTTGATCATGATGCGGGCGCGTCCGCCCACAGATGTATAATAAAGGTATGAAATGACAAAATCCAGAATGCTTGTGTGGGGCACTCCGAGGATAATGCACTTTTTTTCCGGCACCACTCCCTCAACGGCTTTCCAGCCGAGAAGATGCAGGAAAAATCTTGCTGTCGAAGGTTTCATAAGTTAAAAATCTATACCGTCCAGTTCCTGTTCTGTCTTGAGGTTCTGTTTGATGAAGTTCTGGCGGTCGATAGTATTGTCTCCCATATAGAACTCCATCAGGTCGAGTATCGACTCCTCGTCGGCAAGGGACACATCGCTCAGGCGCATGCCCTCACCTATGAAGTCCTGGAACTCGGAGTGGTCTATTTCACCGAGACCCTTGAAGCGGGTGATGTCCACGGATCCCTTGAAGGAAGTCACGGCCTTGTCGCGCTCGGCGGGGGAATAGCAGTATTTGATGTTGTCGCCCTTCTTCACCCTGAAGAGCGGTGTTTCCAGGATATGGACGTGGCCGCGGCGTATGAGTTCGGGATAGAACTTGAGGAAGAAGGTCATCACGAGCAGGCGGATGTGCATTCCGTCGTCATCGGCATCGGTCGCAATGATGATGTTGTTGTATCTGAGGTTGTCCATCTCGTCCTCGACTCCGAGAGCGGAGATGAGGAGCTGGAGTTCGTCGTTGTTGGCGACTTTCTTGGCGCTTTCCTTGTAGCAGTTGATGGGCTTGCCGCGAAGGGAGAATACGGCCTGGAAGTCGGCGTTGCGGGCCTTGGTGATGGTTCCGGACGCAGAGTCGCCCTCGGTGATGAAGATGCTGCTGCGCAGCGGCATGTCATCGCGGTCCTTGGGGGCTTTCTCGTTGAAATGGAAGCGGCCGTCGCGGAGTTTGCGGTTATAGACGCTGGTCTTGCGGTTGCGCTCGCGGGTTTTCTTCTGGATGCCCTGGATTTCCTTGCGTTCCTGCTCGGAGGACATGATCTTTTCCTGAAGCACGGGAACCACTTCCTTGTGCATGTGGAGGTAATTGTCCAGATTGGTGCCCACAAAATCATTGACAAAGGAACGGATTGTGGGACCCTTGTCGGTGGTACGGCTGCCGTCGGGATTCTCGATTTCCTTTTCCCACATATAGGTGCTGCCGAGCTTGGTCTTGGTCTGGGCCTCGAATGTCGGCTCCTGAATCTGGATGCTGACGGCACCGATTATGCCCTGGCGGATGTCCTCCGGGGCGAAGTCCTTTTTGAAATTGGTCTTGTAGAACTCCTTGAGGGTCTTGGACACAGCCTCGCGCAGAGCGGCCAGATGAGTACCTCCGTCGCGGGTGTTCTGGCCGTTGACAAAGGAAACTATGTTCTCGCCGTAGTCGCGGCCGTGGGTGAGGACTATCTCGATGTCCTCGCCCTCGAGATGGATAGGCTCGTAGAGAGGCGTCTCTCCGAGAGAATCCCTCACAAGGTCCAGAAGGCCGTTTTCGGAGCGGAAGGGCTCGCCGTTGAAAGTTATGGTGAGGCCTTTCTTGAGGTAGCTGTAGTTCTTGACCATTGTCCGGACATAATCCAGATTGTAGGAATAGTCCACAAACAGTATGTCGTCCGGAGTGAATCTGACAAGGGTGCCGTTCTTCTCTTTGGTGGGACGGCGGCCACTGTCCTTGAGACGTCCGCGGCTGAATACCGCATAGGCTGACTCGCCGTCACGGTAGGACTCAACACTGAAGTCCAGGGAAAGAGCGTTGACCGCCTTGGAGCCGACACCGTTCAGTCCGACAGCCTTCTTGAAGACAGAGTCGTCGTATTTGGCGCCGGTATTGAGGACGCTCACCGCCTCGACCACCTTCCCGAGAGGGATTCCGCGGCCGAAGTCACGCACCGAAACCGATTTCTCATCGACATCGACAATGATGTTCTTGCCGAAACCCATCGAAAACTCATCGACGGAGTTGTCGATAATCTCCTTCAGGAGAACATAAATACCGTCATCCTGCTTCTCTCCGTTGCCGAGACGGCCGATATACATACCGGGGCGGCGGCGTATGTGTTCAACACCCTCGAGAGTGATGATTTTGTCGTCGCCGTAATTCTGAATAGTCTTGTTTTCTGCCATAGGGCGCAAAGGTAGCGAATTTTATTGGAATATGAGGACTGTTGCCCAAACCTCGCAACCTTCTCCCCTGCCGACAAAGCCGAGATGCTCCGTGGTAGTGGCCTTGACGCTGATTCTCGAAACATCGACTCCCGCAACCGAAGCGACAGACTCGCGCATCTTATTTATAAAAGGTGCAAGTTTGGGAGTCTGGAGAGCGATGGTGATATCCACATTTCCGAGACGCCAGCCTTCCTCAGTCATCATATCCAGGACTCTGGAAAGCAGAATCTTCGAATCTATGCCCTTGTAGGCGGGGTCTTTGTCCGGAAAATGATGGCCTATGTCACCTTTTGCCAGAGCACCGAGAATTGCGTCGCAGAGCGCGTGGAGGGCCACATCTCCGTCCGAATGTGCTATGCAGCCGACCGGCGAGTCGATTCCGACTCCGCAGAGGTACAGCGGAAGGCCGATGCCAAGTTCGTGGACATCATAGCCTTGTCCTACTCTTATATCTTCCATATTATCGTATTATCTTGAATGTCGAGTCGAGGTTTATCTTGATTATCGAGGAGGGCTTGCCGCAGGAGAATTTCTCGAGCGAACTGTCCGAGACAAAATCGGCTCCCCGGATGATTTCCTGCGAGATTTCGGCAAAGCAGCGCGGAGTCGGCTCCCCGGAAATGTTGGCGGAGGTGGAGACAATCGGCCGTCCGAACTTGCGGATGAGGTCGCGGCAGTAGTCCATCTGCGGGATTCTGATGCCCACCGAGCCGTCCTCAGCCACGCAGTTGTACGCGAGCAGGTGGCGGGAATCCTTGCCGGGGCCTTCGGAGCATAGGGCACCGGGAT
>JAKSKQ010000055.1 GCA_024401675.1 Bacteroidales bacterium
GCCAACGGCTATCTTTACGACGGAGTACAGGGCGCGGCAGTGTATCCCGACCGCATCGCCAACCCCAACCTGACATGGGAGAAAACAGACCTCTATAATGTCGCTCTCGACATGCTTTTCCTCAAAGGTCGTCTTGGAATCACTCTGGAAGGCTATCATTCATCAACATCCGACCTGCTGCTCAATGTCCAGGTGCTTCAGTCAACCGGTTACAGCAGCCGTCTGACCAATCTCGGACGGACCACCAACAGCGGTGTCGAACTCACCATTGACAGCAAGAACATAGAAAAGAATCATTTCGGATGGACAACCCAGCTGACCCTCAGCCACAACAGACAGATGGTCGACGATATCGGTGGCGAATCCTATGTCTCTGTGCTCAATTCTCCGGGCAACACCCCGTTCATGATGTACGGCTATAAGGCAGGATACCCGCTGAACTCTCTTTGGGGCTTCCAGTACGCCGGTGTCTGGCACAACTTCGAAGAGGTCGAGAGGAATACCTTCACCAGAAGTTATGTGAGCAACACCACTGCCAGATACATTCTCGGACATCCCCGCTATGTCGATCAGGACCACGACGGAGTGCTTACCGAGAACGACCTCATCTATCTTGGAAATTCAGATCCAGTGCTTTACGGAGGCCTCCAGAACACCTTCAATATCTGGAACTTCAGACTCGGAATATATTTCACATATTCTCTCGGCGGGAAGATTTACAATTACTCCGAACTCACGATGGCAGGAACATTCTCCGGCAATCAGTACAGATATATGGCCGAAGCCTGGCATCCTGTCCGCAACCCTGAGTCGGATTATCCGCGTCCCGGAACTGACGACAGGATGCTTGCCAGCAGTTTTCAGGTGCACGATGCAAGTTACCTGCGTATGAAGAACCTCAATCTCAGTTACACTTTCGATTTCTCGAAGCGCACCAGGCACCTCAGGGATATGACTTTGGGCTTCTCCTGCTCCAATGTCTTCCTTGTCACCAGATACAACGGCTTCGATCCGGATGTGTCCACATCCAAGAACGAGAGCACTCTGAGGCGAGTGGATATGGGCGCTTACCCTCAATCCCGCACATACATCTTCAGTCTTCAGTTACGTTATTAAGTCAGCATAGTTATGAAAACTCATATTGAATATATTGTATCGGTACTGGTGTCACTCGTGATGCTTGTATCCTGCGACCTGAAAGAACATCCCACTTCCTTTGTGAATTCGGAGACTTTCTACGAGAACGAGACTCAGTGCCGCACCAGCCTTCAGGGCTGCTATCTTCCGGCTGCGATTATTTACTGCGCTGACTTCATGCTTGTTACCGAAGCCTGCTCTGATATATGGTATTCCAACTCTTCCACAAAGGATGCAGTGCTTGAGGTGACTCCTGCCAAACCTCAGTTCGGTGCGACTCTCTGGCGTCAGGGATATCTCGGCGTGATGAGGTGCAACGAGGCCGTCGAGTGCATCTCCAAGGCCACTTTCAAGGAGTCCTCCAGGATGGCGCTTCAGGCAGAAGCCCGCGTGCTCAGAGCTTTCTATTATTATCTGCTCACGAATATGTTTGACGGAGTGCCTTACTACACCGAAAGTGTTGCCACCGACGATGATCTCATGAGGATCCGCAACCTTGACCGCACGCCTGCCAACGATATCCGCCGCCTGCTTTATGACGACCTCAAAACCAACGCCATCCCTTATTTCACCGAAGAGAACGGCCTGAAAAAGCGCCCTTCCGAAATCAAGGGCAACACTGCCGGATATGCGATGGGTCTTATGCTGATGGCCAAATTCGCCATGTGGTATGAGGATTGGGAAGCTGCTCTCGAACCTTTGAAACTTCTGGAGGAACTCTATGGTGAGTTCAATGAAGCGAATTATCCTCTCGAGCAGATTCAGTGGCGCTACAAGAACGTACCTGAGAGCATTTTCGAAATACAGCACGAGTGGAGTCTTACAGGAGTGCGCTACAATAGCAATGTTTCAAGCCTTATGACTCCTACGGCCACTACAGATGAGAATGGCGTTCTGGTGTTCGACGGCATCTATATGCCGGAACTGAGCCAGGAAATGACGACATGGAGTTCACTTGTGGCCAACAATCATCTCGGAATGTTCCGTCCGACCCAGGGCACTGCCAAGGGAGAGACTGAAGTCAGTGCCCAGTCTCTTCTTGCACCTCTTCCTCTGACTTGGTCCGATGAGTGGTATGAGGCGGAAGGCCGCTGGTACACCAGACTCGATCTTGACGCTATTGCAGCCGGGGAGATCAGAGGACAGAAGATAGACCGCAGGACTGTCTATACTCTCGGCCTCGGAAACCTGAAGACAGGTGACACGTTCAACTATGCACGCAATTGGGGCGTAGGCTGGGCCGGCCCGAAATTCTGGTGTCCGGGCCAGATACTGTCCTATGACTCCAATAATTACAAGGTGTTCCGCTACGCCGATGCCATCCTGATGATGGCCGAGTGTTATTGCAAGTCGAGCAATCCGGACAACTGCATGAAATACCTCAACATGACCAGAGCCCGCGCCGGGATCGACCCCATCACCAACGACCTCGGAGACGAAGCCTTCATGCTTGCAATCCGCGATGAGAGAGCCCGTGAACTGGCAGGGGAATTCACCCGCAAGTTCGATTTGACGCGCTGGGGAGTCTGGTATGAACAGACGATGCTTCACAACAACCGTCTGAGCAAGGTCGCGGCTGTCAAGCCCTGCCACCAGTATTATCCCATACCGGAAACCCAGTGCAGCCTTTCCAACGGTCATCTGACCAACGACGCTTACTATAACTCAGGACTTTAGCCAATGCAGTGATATGAAAAGACATCTATACAATATAATAATGTTGCTGGCGCTCGCCTTGCCGGACGTCTCCTGCCAGCAGAAATATCAGGAATCATGGAATGGTGTCCAACTGGATTCCGATACATATTCGATAGCCTATGATGCCGAGAAGATTGCCATTACAATTTGGAGCACAGGCACCTGGACCGCTCAGATAGAAGAAGGGTCCGACTGGCTCACGCTTGTGGAAAAGTCAGGCATCGGCACATCCACCCTTCACTGTACTTTCACCAGGAACCTCGGTCTTTCCCGCCGTGCAGTTCTTCAGATTTCCGACGGAGGGTCGAATCATACCCTGACCCTTGTGCAGAAAGCCGGAATTGCGCTTCCCCAGATATTGATGCTGAAAAATCAGCTTGTCCTTCCCAAAGGCTCTTATAAAGTGGAAAGCGCCTTTGTCACCAATCTTCCAAAGGAATACCTGGGGCAGGACAATCTCTCATTTGACTTCGGAGGAGTACAGCCATGGATTTCAGAGGGCGGCATCCTTGAAAAAGAAGACACTGTCCGGATGGAGGATATTCCCGGAGGAAGGAAGAAGTACTTCACCTATACCCTTGCCGCGAATTCTTCCGCCCTGCGGAGTGCACAGGCAATCATCGGTGTGAAAGATGCCTCGGGAGCATATTACGGGGATACTCTTACAGTTGTTCAGACAAGTGATGCACCCTTTATCAGCAATCCCTCCACCGACATACTGAACCAGCCCGGAGGCGTGCGGGAAGTTCCCCTTTCCACCAACCTTGAAGCTGTCGAGAAGGATTTTGTCCTTGCGGTGGAATACCCTCAGGGGCAGGCCGCAAAGAATTTCATCTCCGACTGCTCTGTCAAAGGGGGAGTGCTTTCATATACTGTGGCTCCCAATACCGGAGATGATGGAAACCGCACAGCGTCCATCAGGATTTCATACACTGATCTGGATGGAGTCAAGACCGAAGCGGTGCAGCAAATCCAGCAGACCGACCTTCCCGAATCTTTCGACAATTTCATCATCAAGACTCTCGACCAGCTGTTGATGTGGAACAGATCCTACTCTTCATGGAGCGCCACAGACAAGATTACCCTGGATGCAGACATCGACATGTCCACAGTTTCCGACTGGACTCCGCACGAGTTTGTCGGCACATTTGACGGTGGCGGCCACCGTCTTTACAATCTCCTCATTACTGCCGGGACTGGAAATCTTTACGGTCTGTTCTCCAAAATTTCCGGAAACGCTGCGGTATCCGATCTTATCATCGGCTCTGCCGCCGGTACCGTCCATGACGGTGTGAGCGCCCTGACGGTAAGTTCCAATCCTTCCTCCGCTGCTTATATCGGTGCACTCGCCGGTCAGGTGACAGACAACGCAAGCATTTCTAACATAACCAACTATGCTTCTGTAAACCTTGCCGCCCAGCCCGCCGGAGTCACCTTCCTGGGCGGTCTTGTGGGCGATTACTCTTCCTCAAAGGAAGTAAGTTCATGCAGCAATCTCGGCAAGATTACCAGCAGCGCTGTCGCATCCGGCTCTTCCGCTGTCAATATCGGCGGGCTCATGGCCCAGATTTCCAAGAACCCCGTCTCCGTCAGGAATTGCTCGAACTACGGTTCCATAGCAGTGAATCATCCTTCCGCGTGCAACACTTCAGTCAATTATGGCGGTATTACAGGTTATACCAATGTGGCAGTGTCTTTCAACGGATGCATCAACGGAGGCGCCATCACGATTACTCCATCCGGCAAGTCTCTTACTTTCTCTGACACCAATGTCGGCGGTATCATAGGTTATGTCAATGCCGGTTCCGCAACACCTTCTTTTGAAGAGTGTACCAATTCAGGTGATATCAGTAACTGGTGCGGCACCACCTCTTCTTCCGGAGCAGTGTGCATCGGCGGAATAGTGGGCAAGGACAATGCTTTGATAAGTTATACTCTCTGCTCGAATTCCGGTGACTTGGCACAGGGCGAAACTCCGGACGATGTAGTCTGCCGTCAGATTTATATCGGAGGTATTCTGGGCAAGGACTTCTCTGGAATAAGTTCAGTGTCCAATTGCAACAACGAAGGCGCCATCCTTGTGCGCTCCAAGTGTATGAACGAAGATTTCGCAGGCGGAATGGCCGGCTCTCTGGCTGCGGCAACCACCATCAAGGATTGCGGCAATACAGGCAACATCACCAATAACGGCACCGGAGCCTATGTGTATTTCGGAGGTATGGCCGGCCTGCAGCAGACCAGCGGCGGCGACATCACCGGCTGCACTAATTCCGCAGATATAGTAAACACAGGCGAGATAACAGGTGGCAACGGTCTGCGTTTCGGCGGAATCGTCGGTCAGGTTCGCTTTATCAACATAGACCGATGCATCGTCACCGGAGATGTCATCAGCTCAACCACTTCTGTCAACGGCAACGGCTACTGTAATGGCATAGTCGGCCTGAACAACGGTAATGCATGCTCTGTGACCAATTGCAAGGTCACCGGCAGCACGATTTCGGCCAATCACGCGTCCAAATATGTATCTGCGCTTGTCGGTACCGATGTCGCCGGCACGACTGTCAGAGGCAATATCGTGGGCGGCGGCCTGACTGTCGGCGGAACTTTGGTGACTGCGGAGAATTTTTCTTCCTTGCTCGCAAGCGGCTCTCAGGCTTCTGCGATTGCAAAATCCAACAACACATATACAGAATAGACAATATGATGACAATGAAAAAATATATACATTTCGCTTTTGCCGCTCTTTTGGGAGTGTCATTTGCCGGCTGCGCCAATCTCGATGATGCCGAGTATGCCGTCCTCAAGGAACTTGCCATTGACAGTGACGCCATTGTCATTGCCGAGAAAGGCGACTCGTCAAAGTTTGTCAGGGTGTTTTCCAACGGGGAGGTGACCATTTCCCCGCTGACTTCAACGGAAAAATGGTGCTCGCTGGACAAGACCTTCTTCAAGGGTGATGACACCGTGACTGTCCTTGTAGCGGACAACCAAGGTGGTTTCCGCCGTATGGCGAAGTTCCTCCTCACTCTTGACGGCGGACAGAGAACTGACACTCTCATCGTGAAGCAGGAGGGTATCTGCGCAACTTTGGACTGCACTGCGCCTTATGGGAAGGTCAACGGAAGCGAGGTGAGCCTGGCTGAATTTTCACTCAGCACCAATATTGCGCCGGAAAGCCTGGCAAGAACCACTTCTTATGTGTCAGGAGCGAAGAACTGGATAAGTTCTGTCGCAGTTGACGGCGACAAGGTAGTGATTTCCACTCTTCCCACCGGCAGCGACCATACCAGCATCGCGAAAATTTCCGCAAGTTATGTTGATGGATGGGACCAGCTTCTGAATGTCGATCTCTTCGTGACCGCTTCCAATATGGACGGCAAGTTCGGTGACAAGATATCCTTTGCCGAAGCCCGCGCCTATGCAGGCAAGGGCGTCATCGGCGACGACGTTTACATCGAAGGCGTCATAGTGAGCGATTACGGCAGCAAGAACATGGAAGAAAATCCGAGCGTTAACTACGACGAGGTGGATGTCAGTGTCAATGACCAGACAGCGTACATCCAGGATCTCGACGGCAGCAGCGGCTTCCGCATACGCCTTGAAAACAGCACTCCCAACAGGCTTGCATTCAATACAAAAGTCGAACTGTCCCTCTCCGGCGTGACAGTTCTCAAGGAAAATGATCCGGAACGCTACACTTTGGATCAGGTAGGCGGTGAGAATATCGTTTCAAGCATCAATGACGGTACGTCCTTCGTTCCTGTGAAGGAAAAGACCATAGCCTCTCTCACCGACTCCGATATATATACCTTCGTATCCCTCAAGAATACTGAATTCGTGCACAAGGAAGGTGCGTTTGCCAATGTTTACGAGAATTATGTTTTAAAATCCTCTGTAAATGACTTCCTTCCCGGTAACAATAACCGTCTCGACGGTTGGGCTGCACTGCTTATCGATGACCAGGGCAATGGAATATACGCCCCCATCAATATGCTCTGCACTTGGAGACGTGACGGACTTGGAGTACCTCAGGGATCCGGAATTACCAAGGGCGTGATAGTTCACAATACTCTTTCCCGTTACGGAAACGTGGGCCGCTATCAGATCCGTGTCCTGGACAAGGATGGTTTCTGCCAGCAGTGGGACGGCCAGTCTCAATACAAGGACTTTGCGGATTACGACGGAGATCCCTACCAGTACAGATACGGTCAGTGGGTGGCTTTCAATATCAGATACAAGGATCCGGGCAGTAAGGAGACCAGATGCAATTCCATCATCCCCTCCGATGACATTGCTTCCGGACATACGGTTCCGAATGTGGAACTCACTTTCGAGAACAAGATGCCCGGTGGTGACTATCCTATGACCAAATCAAATTCATACACCAATAAGTCGGTCAATACCGGTACAGTCACCCAGGGTGGCATAGGTGTGGATCTTGCCCGTTATGCTCTGCGTCTGACCATGGAAATCAAAGGCTGGTACAAATGGAACGATAATCAGATAAGCGGATACAATGGCCTCTGCTATGATTTTTCCACCAGGAATTTGAGCGGTACGATGCTTTATTTCCACTATTCTTATTCGGTAGGAACCATTTCCGCCACAACTTCGCAGTATTTCCCCGCACATTGGTGTGTGGAGTATTCGCTTGACGGCGGGCAGACCTACAAACTGGTGAAGGACAATGTGACCGGAGAGGATTACACTCATCTGCGCACCCTGCCCTGGTGGGATGTCACTATCGCCGGTGTGAAATACTACACTACCACTTCCTGCGGACTGGGAGCCACTCAGCACGTGGCTGTTTTGCCCGAAGAAGTCTTCGGTAAGGATAAGGTGCGCATCCGTCTGCGCCCGTATGATGACGTGATGGCCATCTTCCCCATAAACTGGAAAGATGATACTGAGACCGCACATGTACACCATAATACTTCAGTTTCGGGGACCATCATCAATATCGAAACTGTAAACATCAGATACAAGTAGACTTATGGCAAGATTCTTTCGAAGGATTGTGCTTTTTTGCGTGCTTTTATGCCAGAGCGCCGCTTTGCCTGCTCTCAGCGTGAAGGAGTTTTCTTCTCTTGTTCCGGCCGGAACGCGCGATTCGCTTATCACTTCCGCCATCCTTGACGCAGTGGTTGTCAGTGATTGCAGGAGCCGGAACATGGCCCTCAATCCGAACCTTGTTTATGACTCTGTGGATATCACTCTCAGCGAACGTACCGCCTATGTGCAGGATGCCGACGGTGGGCGCGGAGTCCGTCTTGTATTCAACAGTTCCGAAGACAATATCCTGGAGCGTTACGACTGTGTCAGGATAGAACTCTGCGGGACAGTGGTGGAACATGCCGAAGTCCCCGACTGCATAAGCATAAGCGGTCTGTCTGAGGGCAATATCATCGGGCGGCAGAGCGGCCGTGCGGATGCAGTTGCGGCAAAGGTACGCCGCATTCGTGAACTTTCCGATTCCGACATCTTCACCTTCGTCACAATTGAAGATCTCGACTTTGCCTGCAAGAATGGAAGCTATGTTCATGTGTACGAAAACTACGTGCAGTACTCCGATGTCCTTCAGGGGCCGGCTATGAAAAAATGGGTGAACAACCGTATGGACACCTGGGCTGCGCTGCTCCGCGACTCCGAAGGTGCTGCCATCTATATGCCTGTCAATTCACTCTGCCTGTGGCGTAAGAACGGTGCCGGAGTCCCTCAGGGCACGGGAAGCGTGTCCGGAATCATTGTAAATGAGCCGAACCGCCGGTATGGAGGCAATATGGGACCGTACAGCGTGCGCCCGGTGGACGAACAGGACATATCCGTCGCCCGCAAGCGCAACTCTCCCTGGAAATGTCTCACGGCCTGGGTCCTTGACGGTTCCCAGGGCCAGGCACTCGAATTCGAGATGCTCGGAGTCCAGACCGGAGTGTGGAAGAACGGACGCAAGGGGGACAAGGTGGTCAGCGACGAGGGTCCCGCGGGCGGTCTCCTTTGGACTGACAGCGATTCCTATATCCACATAGACAATGACCTTACTTCAGTCGAGAGGGAGAAGAACGGCTATGACAGCAACGGTGCCATACTTTTCAACGGCCCGACTTTATCCTGGTACGATTTCGATACTTCCGGTTCAATCACCGGCACCAAGGCCTTCTATATCGAGTTCTCTCCCAAGAAGGCGGCGAAAGCCACTATGATGCAACTGGTTTTCACATGGGCGGCTGGAGACCAGGACGGCAACAACTGCTGGGCCTATCCGGCACAGTGGAGGGTGGACTGCTGCGTGGACGGTGGCAAGTGGACCCCTCTTGCCGAAGCTGCCACCGGCTCGACAGTATTCAATCTCCGCAGCCTGCCATGGTGGGACAAGAGTCTTGACAATCTTGGCAGCCGCAAGACTCCGCTGGACTGCGGCCTGGGCATGCAGACACGAGCCTTCAACCTTCCTGCAAGTGCCATTGGCGCCAGGCAGGTGCTGTTGCGTCTTTCTCCTGCCGGAGGCACTTATGTCCAGCCCCATACTGACATGTCTCAGGATGTGGCCAGCTACACTCCTGTGACTCCGGATATGACTTATGCTGTCACAAAAATCCGTTTCGGTACAATAACCATTGACTATAAATAATTGATTGAGATGAAGAAGATATTATTGACCCTGACAGTCGCGCTGATCTCACTTGTGAACGCCCGTGCTTTTGACTGGGTGCCGGTCGAGAACCATCAGCTGTTCGCCGATATGATGGCTTATACCAGCGCTGCAGCCGACAGTCTGAAAGGAACTGCGGCAGAACCTCTGCTGCGGAAGTTTATCAAAAGGCAGGAGACGGTCTTCGAAAGTGACCCTTATGCATGGATCGGTGCTACCTACAAACTTGTTTACTCACTTGAGAAAATTTATCCTCCGCATATTTCAGACGGCTCCGAGGCGGCCCTTGTGAGGATGTTTATGTTCAGAATTCTGGATTTCCCCATCCACAACTGGTATGACGGTCCAAAGTCCACTGAGGAAGAGCGCAGGGCCTGGGAAGTCGGCCGGAAACTGAATTTGGACCAGGGCTGCAACCGGGTTCTCTCCGCACTCTCGAAGCCGGCGCCCGCTCCCGGAACACTTCAGATACTGAAAGTTTACAATATGGGCTATGTGATCCGTACAAGCCAGAGGTGCTTTGCGGTTGATATCTGCTGGCACGGATCTGCTGCCGGTGCGGCTAAACTTGCGAAATATATTGACGTGATGTTCGTGACTCATCCGCACGGAGACCATTACACTCCAGTGATGCTTGAGGCTGTTTTGAAGGCAGGGAAGAAGTTGGTGCTTTCCAAAGACTATGGTCCCGAGGATAAATCCGGAAACAAACTTGTATTTTGGGATGATATCATCGATAATCCTGTCGATATCTGTGGTATAGAGATGAAGACTCTTAAGGGACACCAGCACAAGGAGGACCCTTCCAAGTGCCCCAACAATGTCTATCACCTGACTTTTGACGGATGGACACTCATCCACGACGGAGACAACAGCGATCATGACAAGAACGCCCTTCTGGAAAAGCTGGAGGCTCCTGATGTGGTGATTTATGCCACATGGAACCGTCCCTAACGGGTCATTGACCATATCCGCAATTCCCGGGGGCTTTCAGACCGTCAGACTCTGTTCATCTCTTCCCATGAGAACGAGTATGGTCACAGGGTACAGCAGCGCGAATCCTATTGGGAAACCTACACGCGTGAGGATCGTTACGGGGACCCCGATTATGAATATTTTCCCTGGCTTACTATGGAAGCCGGAGAGAACATCATCCTGACACACGATAAATTGAAACCACTTAAATAATTCATTGAGATGAAAACAAAAACTCACAAAAAACCGTATGTTCCGGCGGATATTTTCCAAGAGGATATCCGTGGAATGCAACTTTGTGCTACTTCGCAGGAAGTGACTACAGAAAATTTCGAAGAAATGACAGATATCACATGGTAACAATGCAGAACGTATGAAAAGAATTTTTAAATATGCTTCAGCCGCTCTTGCGATAGCTCTTGCGGCCTCCTGTGCCAAAGAAACATTGACTGGGAACAATCAGGTTACAACTGGAGAAAATCTTGTTTCCATGACCATCACGGCTACCCTCGACGATAGCAAGGCAACTGTCGGGGAAAGCAGTCTCCTCTGGAGCGATGGCGACAAAATTGCCATCTTCGATGGAGCCGACAAACGCGAATTCACTCTTGCCGCCGGTGCCGGGACTTCCACTGCATATTTCACGGGAGAAGTCGATGCCCAGGCTACTGAATTCTATGCGGTATCTCCCTTATCTGCCGCTACTTCTTATGCGGAAGGCACATTTACAGTCAATCTTCCTTCCGAGCAGAGAGTTTCTGCCGCTCAGACAGCCGATCCCAAGGCTCTCATTCAGGTCGGCAAGGTTGAGGACGGCGGCCTTGCACTGAAGAATGTGTTCTCCCGTGCGGCTGTCAAGATCAGCAGCGATGGCATCAAGTCTGTGAAATTCCTTTCCGTCGGAACGGAAAAAATCGCCGGAGTTGCGACTTGCGGTGTGGATGCAGTCTCTACGGCAGCCTCCACAGCAGTCAGCGAAATCACACTCTCCTCATCGGAGGAGGACGGATTTGCCCAGGGTACATATTATATTGCCCTTCTCCCCGCTACACTCGAAAACGGCTTCAAGGTGTCGCTTTCAGCTGCGGATAAAGTATATCTCTGCGGCTCTGCCAGTTCCAATGAATTTGCCCGCAACGGCGGCCGTATTTTGGGCGACGTCATCGCAAATCCGGCTACTGTGCAGCTTCCTGTAGGCATCAGCACCGGCGCCGAACTGAAGACATTCGTTGACAATGCCAATTATTATGGCTCCGGTATCACAGTCTATCTCAAAAATGACATCGATCTTTCCGAAGTGTCATCCAGCTGGTCAAATCCCAAACCTTTCTGGTGCACTTTCGACGGAAATAACTATGCTATCAAGAACATTGACATTACCGGTACCGGCCACTGGGGAATCCTTGGCGATGCTCACGGTGATGTGAAGAATCTCGTCTTTGGCGAAAACGGCGGCTCTGACAAGATTACCGTTGCAGGTGCAGGTGAAACAACCAAGGCCAATGTAGCCCCCATTACAGCCCGGATGGGAACTGCATCCATCTCCAATGTAATTAATTATGCTGCTGTCAATGTGACCTCTGATGCAATCAATGCCACCAATATCGCAGGTATAGTCGGGAATATGGCGTCTTCAGGCGTCCTCGAGGAATGCCGGAATTTTGGAACAATCGACGCAAAGAACAATGTTGCCGAATGGCTCGATCTCGGCGGTATCACCGGTTCCATGAGCGGCACCGGCAAGATATCAATTTGCACAAATTACGGAGCCCTTTCATACACCGGATCCAC
>JAKSKQ010000056.1 GCA_024401675.1 Bacteroidales bacterium
TGGTTTGGGGTGTGACTTTGATTTTGTCATCGATGATTCCGAGTTCCATCACGGCCAGAACAGCAGATGCCCCGGTGGAAGATTGTTCCGGGGTGGGTTCTTTGGAGTCTGCCCCGGTGAAAGATTGTTCCGGGGTGGGCTCTTTGGAGTCTGCCCCGGTGGAAGATTGTTCCGGGACGAGGACGGTGAGGGCCTCTTTTTCAGGGATTGAGAGATGACGGTCGGAAAAGATGTCGCTGAGGAGTCTGGTGCCACGCATTCCGAGAGGACGGATGTGGTCGCCCGGCTGCCAGCGGCGAAACCGGAGTCCGCAGGAGGGGAGTGCGGCCCAATCGCAGATGATTTGACCTTTTGGCCGCACCAGTTCGAGATTGTCGGGGCGTGATATGGTCCGGATGCTCATTCGGGGTAATTCCCGGTCCGCTTGAGAGGATTTCCGGCAAATGCCGGACCTGCCGGCATCATCAGGGTCCCTGAATATGATTCGGTCGGAGGCGGTAACAACGTGTCCTCCACAGAATTGCTTGCCGGAGAATGTGACTGCACCGGCAGCGGTGACGAGGGCAGTGATTTCAGCGATTTCCGTGGGAGAAACCCCTCTGGCCTCTAGGGCGCGATAGAGGAAGTAGTCGCGCAGAGTGGAGACTGAATCAAGGGCACTGAGAATTATGTTGCCTTCGGCATCAAGGAATTTCGCTGATTCCCGGGCATAGATAATGTCCAGGGCATCAGAGGCCTGGGCAAAATGCCGCATGTTGTCTCCCAGGGTGCGGATGATTGAGGGATTTATTTCTTTCAGGGCGGGCAACACATTGTGCCTTATTGCGTTGCGGCGATATGTGGTATCGGAGTTAGTGCTGTCGGTATGGTATGGGACCGAATGTGTCGAGGCGTAGCCTTCGATTTCTTCGCGCGACATCCCGAGAAGCGGCCTCACAAGACGCACATCCACGCCATTCTCCGCAGAACCATCCCCGGAAGCGCCCCTCGGAGCGTCAACTTTCACGGGGAAACCGCAGATGTCTTCAAGGAGGCAGTCTGTGCGCATTCCGGTGATACCGCGAAGCCCCGTGCCTCTGGAAAGATTCAGAAGCAGCGTCTCGGCATTGTCGCAGGCATTGTGAGCCACATGAACTTCACTGAAACCGTGCTCGGCGGCAAGACCTGCGAACCATGAGTAGCGGAGCCGGCGTGCAGCCATTTCAATGCTTTCCCTATGGCTGGCTGCTTCCGAGACGGTGTCAAAGCGGACACTGAAAAAGCGTACCCCCCTTTCTGCCGCCCACTGACGGACCAGTTTCTCATCGGAGTCGCTTTCTGCGCCGCGCAGGGAAAAATTACAATGTGCGATGGAGAAGGAATCTCCACCGCACATTGAATATTGTCTGTCAGCCATCACCATCGAGTCGATGCCGCCGCTGACAGCGAGAAGAATCTGTGTTGGGGAGCCGTTCATAGTACGCTTGTCTCCTGACACAGCAAACTTATTTCTTGGAAGCGATTGTGTATGTGAAACCGAAGCCGAGAGTCTCCATAATCTGGAGACGGGCCTTTTCGAGACCGTCCTTCTCATTGAAGATCATGATAGCGTCATCATAAATCATATTCACATTGAGTGAAAGAGAGAAGAACTTGGCAACCTTCCAGTTGATCTTGTTGTCCCAGTTGATACGGGGGCAGGGGTTTGTCCTGTGGTTCTTGAGGTAATCCTCGAAGAGAACAATCTGAGTGCCGTAACTGAATACATCATTGATGGAAACATTCGCATCGATCTTGAGCTGGGCACCGAACTCGAACTTGGCGCTGCGGAAACTGCTTGCAGGCTGGAAAGGAACTTCCGCGATGTCAGGCACATTATCAATCCTCTTCATACCGTATGTTTCGCGCAGTGATTTGCCGGCGAGATTAGTCTCGGCACTTTCCACAATCACGAAGCCTCCGGTGATAGGAGACAAGCTGATGTTGAGCCATTTGGCAGGCTTGTAGTCGATACCGACGGAGAGAGTGGTGTAGGCCGGAGAGAGCCAGTTGGAAAGGACATCCCTTGAATCGAGCCATGCCTGATGAACCATTCTCTTCTTTTCCTTGAGCTGGGAGCGGTCAGGATAAAGAGCCTCTATATCAGCGAGATTGCCGGGCGTGTTGTAGTTGAAACCCTGAGAGAACTGAGTCCTGAATGAGAAGTCAACTGTCACAGAAAGATTGTCGGCGAACTGACGGCCGTATTTGCTCTGGAGATAGATACGGTCCTTGTTTTTCTGAAGTATGGGCTTGCTTGAAGCATAGAGGAAACCGTAGTCGAGCTGGAGACGGTTGTTCCAGTAGTCCTTGTTCTTGGCGTAGTTGGCGCTGGCGTCGATTGCGGCTCCGAGGGCAATTGTATTGTCGCCGCCGGCAGCCCAGTTGCTGAGCGCGGTCTGGTCGATGTTGAGGTCGGCCCTGAATGAGTTGGTCCAATACTGTGAATGATTCTTCTTCTGGGGCTTGTCCGCAGAAGAGTCCTCCATCTGGGTGGCTGCGTCGCCGAGCACGGCTTCGATGTTGTCCTGAGCCGAAGCCGAAAAGGCGTAGGAGCCTGCCGCGAGAGCGGCGATAATCATAATTATCTTTTTCATAAGTCCTTGTTTTATAGATTCTAATATGAAATTGCGAAAATCACGCGGCGGTGTGAAGGCTTGCCTGTATAGATGCACTTGCCCTCCTCCTCGCAAACCGCTGTGTCGATAGGAATGCAGCGAATGGTCGCCTTGGTCTCTTCCTTTATCTTTTCCTCGGTCTCGGCAGTGCCGTCCCAGTGGCAGAGCAGGAAGCCGCCTTTGACAATTTCCTGCTTGAACTCTTCCCATGAGTCACATTTGCGGATATTGGAATCGCGGAATGAGAGCGCCTTGGTGTAAATGTTGGTCTGGATTTCATCGAGAAGTGTGTGGATATGTGACTCGATGCCTTCAAGGGCCATGGTCTCCTTGGTAAGAGTGTCCCTGCGGGCGACTTCCACAGTGCCGGCTTCAAGATCGCGCATACCCATCGCGATGCGTACGGGGACTCCCTTGAGCTCCCACTCGGCGAACTTGAATCCCGGACGGAGTGTGTCGCGGTCATCAATCTTCACGCTGTGGCCGAGAGCCTCGAGTTTTGCCTTGAGAACTTCCATTCTGGCTATGATTGCCGCCCTGTCTTCCTGAGACTTGTAGATGGGCACCATCACTGTCTGGATAGGTGCGAGTGCGGGAGGCAGTACAAGGCCGTTGTCATCGCTGTGTGCCATGATAAGCGCCCCCATCAGACGGGTGCTGACACCCCAGGAAGTGGCCCATACATATTCGAGTTTGCCTTCATTGTTGGTGTACTGCACATCGAAGGATTTGGCAAAATTCTGCCCGAGGAAATGTGAAGTGCCGGCCTGAAGGGCTTTTCCATCCTGCATCATAGCCTCTATGGTAAGAGTGTCGAGGGCGCCGGCAAAGCGCTCGTTGGGACTCTTGTGACCCACCACGACAGGCAGGGCGAGCACATTGCGCGCGAAGTCGGCATACACATGTACCATTTCATTCGCCTTTGCCTCTGCCTCCTCGGCCGTGGCGTGGGCTGTATGCCCTTCCTGCCACAGGAATTCCGCGGTGCGGAGGAAAGGTCGGGTCCTCATCTCCCAGCGGACAACATTGCACCACTGGTTGCAGATGATGGGCAGGTCCCTCCACGAATTGATCCAATTTTTATAGACGCTCCAGATGATGGTCTCGGAGGTCGGTCTCACAATTAGTTCTTCCTCAAGTCTGGCGTCGGGATCGACCACCACACCTTTTCCGTTCGGGTCATTCATCAGACGATGGTGAGTGACCACCGCACACTCCTTCGCGAAGCCGGCCACATGCTCGGCCTCCTTGCTGAAGAAGGATTTGGGAATGAACAGGGGAAAGTATGCGTTATGCACACCGACTTTCTTGAATTCTGCATCCAGGATTGACTGCATCTTCTCCCAGATTGCATAACCATAGGGTTTGATGACCATGCACCCGCGCACTGCGGACTGCTCCGCAAGGTCTGCTTTCACCACGAGGTCATTGTACCACTGTGAATAATTTTCCGCTCTTGTTGTAACTTCTTTTGCCATATTTATAAGGTTATGTTTTTGCTTTTACTGAAGATTTTTGTTAACATTGTAGTTCGGGAGGTGTCAAAATATAGTGAATATATGTTTGTTTCACCCCCTCGCGGCACAAGCCGCGAAGTTACAAAATTTATCGGAATTTGAGAGATTATGAAGAGTAAAATTGCATTGAAAGCATTGCTGGCGGCCTGTCTCGGGCTGTATCTCGGCAGTATTATCCCTTCATATTGCCAGAGCGGCAAGCATCGTCAGTTCTCCGACCCTGTATTCCAGCGCGATGCAGCTCGTCAGAGACGGCAGAATGAATATGCGCGCACTCCGAGAGGCCGTGCGGTCAACGAGGACTATTCACTGTCCGACGAACTTGATTATTATGTCGATACGGACGGAAAACTTTATTTCAAGAACAAGAAAGGGGAGACATATCCTTCCAACGGATATGTGCTGCCATATTCCGACTGGTTTTTCTTCCCCCGGACTCCCGGCCCCTGGAACAACTGGGGTATGGGCAAGGTCTATGTGGGCACTGTCCGTTCCGGCGGTTATGCGTACTTCGATCCCATAAAGTACAGACAGTCACTTCCTTTCGGAAGTATCACTTTCTCATTCTACCCCTGGTGCCGGGATCCGTGGTATTCGGTTTACAGATATGATCCATGGTTCTGGGACCGCAATCCATGGTTCTGGGACCCCTGGTACCGCGGCTACGATCCATGGTACGGCCCATGGGGTCCTTACGGTTATGGGTTCGGGCCCTGGTATCCGGGCTACGGTCCATATTACGGACCTTATTATTACGGTTACCGCCCCTATCATCCGGGCTTCTATCCGGGAGGATATATTCCCGGACCGGTGATTGTCAAGCCGTTGAAGCAACATAGCCGCCAGCACGATTATTCCGGAGGCGGCAGTTACCGGAGCGAGTACCACACTCCGTCTTCGATGTCCGGCACGACTTCCCACAGCCACGCCCGTACCGGAGGGACGTCGCAAACCCAGAGCACTCCGCGTCAGTACTACGGCGGCTACACTCCTGGGACCTACTCCCGTTCGGCAGGCATCGGCAGCGGCTCGTCTTCCGGCACACGGGGCGGTTCGTCCTCCGGCAGCATGAGCGGCACATCCTCTCAGTCCAGGGCAAGTTCCTCTTATGAAAGCAGTTACAGCCGCAGCAGTTATTCCGGCAGCAGTTATTCGGGAGGGAGCCATTCCAGCGGCGGTCATGCCGGTGGCGCCTATTCCGGCAGCAGTTCCGGCGGTTATTCAGGCGGAGGATCGGGCGGATTCTCCGGCGGAGGCGGCCACCACAGATAGGCCGGGGTATCCCGGACAGGCCGGAAAGCCAGATAATCAGGCCTGGGTATCCCGGACAGGCCGGGACACAAAATTCACATTTTTAGAATCAGAACATTATGTCAACACACAACATATCCAGATTTTCGGCAGTTATCCTGCTCGCCACCGCAACCACGGTTTTTTCGGCTGCACAGTCGTACTATGACGCCCTCGAGTTCGGCCGCAACTACTACACCGGCACCGCACATTCCATCGGTATGGGCAATGCGGTGACTGCGGTCGGCGGAGAACTCGGCATGATAGGAATCAATCCTGCCGCCGCTGTGGTGGCGGACTACTCCCAAGTCTCGGTTTCCGGAGGCATCAACATCAGCCACGACATCACCCGCGGCACTCCGAACCCCGGCGGGACAGAGCCTGCATCGTTCTCGAACCTCTGCAAATTCGACCATGCCACCGGCTATCTGCCCAACATAGGTGCATCCATCAATTTCGATACTGGAAATGTGACAGGACTTGTGGCTATGAATGTGGGATTTGTCATGAATTCAAGTTCATGTGTCAGAGAATTTTCCGGCGCTGAGGGCATCCAGGGCGTCACTTCGCTTGCCGGATGGATGGCGGCGAGGGCAACTGGAGGATACAGTTGGCAGACCTTCGAAGACGCCAACTGTTTCGACATCTGCAACGACTGGATAAGTGCGGTCGGCTACAGGAGCTGGATGCTTTCCACTGTCGGGGTCATGGACAACGAATATATCGGCGCGACCGAGGGCAAGTTCCATGTACCCGGGACTGTCAAGGACACCACCATCCGTGTGGCTGGAGACCTCAATCAGCAACTCAACCGCGCAGTCTCCAGCGACAAGAAGGACTATATCTTCAACCTCGGTTTCAATTTTTCGGATATGCTCTATATAGGTATGAATATCGGAGCCACAGTGCATTCATACGCCTATGAACAATCCATAACCGAGACCGCCTGTCTCGATGCCGAGGGTAAGAATCCCTTTATCAACGATTTCGGCTACGATGGGAAGACTGCCTTGAAAAGTCTCAATTACAATTACAGGTTTTCAGCGAGTGCGAGCGGTTTCTATTTCAAGATCGGAGCCATCTGCACCCCCACCGACAATTTGAGAATCGGCTTCGCCTATCAGGCACCGACAAGGTTCACCGTCAAGGAGAATATGGTATATTCAGCATCCACATATTTTGAAAATGTGAAGTTCAACCACACCTCTACTTCACCCACAGGATCCAACGCCTACTATTACAGTTCTCCCAGCCGGTTCAATTTCGGACTTGCCGGGACTCTGGCCTCAAGGGTGCTTCTTTCCGCCGACTATGAGTTCACCAACTACGCATGGTGCTCATTCTCCGAAGGCAAGGCGCTGAACCTCAACTACGGCAGCCTCTCGAAGGATGTGAAGAACAATCTTGATTTCGAGCATAATATCCGCGCCGGCATCGAGTTGCACGCCTCTGACGCATTTTCGGTCCGCGCCGGCTACAACCTTGTGCTGGGTGGCGAAAAGGCCTACAAGAAAGACCGCGACAATATCTTCACATTCGGCCTCGGCTACTCGTCCGCCGGATCATTCTATGCCGACCTGGCCGCCAAAGCCACGAATTTCAGGACCACCTATGTCCACCCCTACGACGACTATATCTACAGCCCCGAAGGAGAAGTACTGGCCTACAGCCCCGAAATCAAACTCCAGAGATGGCTCTTCAATGTCATCGCCACCATCGGCTTCCGATTCTGATCCCGGCAGCATCCGGCTGTATTCAGTCTCTTTCCGGAGGTGGTTTCTGAAGGTGGTTCCTGAAGTGAGTTACCTTATATCATAGAGCGCTGGCATAAGGGCCAGTACTTCGGGCTTTTCCATTTTCACGATTCGTAGGATTGCCGAAGCCGCGCCCTCGAAAGCCGAAGCCGCGCCAACTCCCGCGCCAATCTTCGCGCCGGCGCTGAATTCATCCTTGCCGTTTTCCTGAATCATGGCAAGAATACTCTCCATAGGAGTGAGGGGAGTGGGGTATGAGGCAATATTCCATGCGCTGACATCACTATTGCCAGCCAGACGACAAGTGTAGCGGAGGGCATCCTGGAGGGTGCCTATTTCATCCACAAGATTGATTTCGAGAGCATCGGTTCCGGTCCAGACACGGCCCTGGGCAATCTCATCGACACGCTCCTGACTCATATTGCGACCGCGGGCGACAATACCTGTGAAAGTATCATATACATCTTCGATAGTGGCCTGCATATAATCCTGCTCTGACTTGTCAAGAGGCCTCATCAGCGAGAACATGTCGCTGTGCACATTGGAATTGATGGTCTCAATCCCGACATGTGCGAAATCCTTCATCGTGCCGCCGAAATTCGGAATCATGCTGAACACACCGATTGAACCGGTCAAGGTGGCGGCATCGGAGAATATCCTGTCACATTCGGATGAAATCCAATATCCGCCGGAAGCCGCATATACACAATATGATGCCACTACAGGCTTCTCGGCCCTGAGAAGCTCGAGCTCAGACCTGATTTTCTCGGATGCAAGCACACTTCCTCCCGGGGAATTGCCCCTGAGCACCACAGCCTTGACGGAAGTGTCCTTTCGCACATCTGCAATGATGCCCTGGAATCGGTCGCCTGTCACATCCTCCAACTCATCGCCGTCGAGAATCTGCCCGTCGGCGTAGATGATAGCGACAGTCGGCACCTTTCTGAAAGAAGGCGTCGGCCTGGTGGCCTTTATGTAGTCGGAAAGACTCACGAAGTGCACATCGTCAAAACTTCCGGCACCGGAAAGGGATGCGAGCATCTCCTCCCTCTGTCCGCGTGTCATCAGAGTGTCGGCAAGACCTTCCCTGACAAAATCCGCTGCACCGTCCAGCACGAGATTGTCCATCAGTGAGTTGAGATGCTCGAAACTCATTCCGCGGCACTCTGCTATAGAACTTCCGACGGTGTTCCACAGCGAAGACACCATCTCCTGATTCTGCTCACGATTGGCTTCGCTGATGCTATTTCTGATATACATCTCCCCGGCTGACTTGTACTTGCCGTGGCGGATAAGCTGCACCTGGATTCCGTAGCGGTCGAGCAGATCCTTGATGAAAAGCATCCTTGCGGACAGTCCGAGGAACATATTGTTGGAACCAATATGAGGCTGCATCACAACCTTGTCGGCTATGCTTGAAAGGTAAATGCTTGCGTTGGAAGGATTTTCGACGTATGACACAACTGCCTTACCGCCGGCGCGGAAGGTGTTCAACGCAGCGCGGAACTCTTCCAGATACGCGATCCCGGTCACTCCCTCTCCACCGCTCGCCTTGAGATATGCGAATTTGATTCTTGGGTCGCCTGATGCCTTCTCAAGAGCGGAAGCGACATCGAGAATACCGATAGTTTCACGGATATCTGTTTGATTTCCAAGGCTCTGGATATTCAGCGCAGACAGCGGGTCTTCGATGGTCTGTTCCGCGAGCTGGATATCGGCCATGTCGATGTAGAGCACGGCATTGGAAGGCACGGAGGGCTTTTCCCCGCCGCTGATGAGGGCAAGGGCGCTCATTGACATAACGAATGCAATTGCGCTGAGAATGTTGAGCACTAACATTGCGGCAATCACTGCCAGCATGGTTTTGATGAAATCTTTCATTTGAATGTGACTTAAAACATGGCAAAAATATGAATAAATGACGAAATAATTAGTAATTTTGCTCGGTAAAATGCACCGTAAATGAGAAATGTAGCGAAATACCTTGCATCGGTGGCAGCGGCATCCCTGCTGTGCCTCGTCTCCCTCGCTGCAGAAGCGGGCCGTCCCCTCGCCGCAGAAGTGGGCCGTACCCTCGCCGCAGAAGTGGGCCGTACCCTCGCCGCGGAAGTGGAGCCGGGCTTCGCGCCGCAGGGCTCCTCCGCCGCGTACCGGGACCGCAGTGACCCCTCCGCCGCGTACCGGGACCGCAGTGACTCGCTGCAGGCTGCGGTGTTCACCTCTCAGGCCCAGGGCAACTACCTTTCCAAGGGACGGGACATCCGCACTGAAGTCATCAGCGCCGCGGGTCTCTGCAAAATGGCCTGCTGCAATCTCGCCGAAAGTTTCGAAAACTCCGCCTCCGTCACAGTAGGGTACTCCGATGCGGTTACCGGAGCCCGCCAGATACGCCTTCTCGGACTGAGCGGCATATACACCCAGATGCTCGACGAAAACCGTCCCGTGATGCGGGGCCTCGCCGCTCCGTTCGGCCTTTCATGGGTGCCGGGGCAGTGGCTCGAAAGCATCCAGATTGCCAAAGGCGTCACATCTGTCATCAACGGTGTCGAGTCGATGACCGGCCAGATCAATATGGAGCACCGCAAACCGACGGACGAAAAACCGCTCTTCATCAATGCATCGGTAATGAGCGACACCAAGGCTGACTTCAATGCCGCCTCTTCGCTTCAGATAAATGAGAAATGGAGCACAGTAGTCCTCGGCCATGCGTCCGGGAACTTCGTCCCGATGGACTCCAACCGCGACGGTTTCCTCGACGACCCGATGGGAATGTTCTTCAATCTGTCCAACCGCTGGCTGTATTTCGACCCCTCGGGAATGCAGATACGTTTCGGAGTCAGAGCACTTTACGACGCCCGTAAAGGCGGTCAGTACAGCACCAACTCCCAGCAGGGCGCCATCTCCACGCAGGGCACCGACCCCCTGAACTCCGCCTCCCGGCCAGGCACCATCCGCCCGGCCTACGACAGGCATTCCTACAACCCCCTGTCCCTCGACACGCCCTGGGGTTCCGACATCGCGGACCAGTCCTACAACGCCTACTTCAAAATAGGCGTTCCGCTCAACGAGGCCAATACTCAGAATGTGGCCGCAGTCCTGGACTATACCTATAATAAACAAGATGCGTACTTCGGCGGCACCTCATATCTTGCCGGGCAGCACAGCGCGTTCCTGAACCTGCTCTACCAGAATCAGGACAGTGACATGCATCATTTCACCGCGGGCATCTCGGCTCTGACCGACATTTATTTTGAAGAACTTTCAAGGAAACTGATGCTGCCGTACGGCCCCCAGACCATTGAAAAGTCCGGCGGCACGGACACCTCTCTCCTCGCACAGGCCGGAATTTTCTGCGAATACACCCTGCACCTTGAGGATAAACTTACCGTAATAGCCTCATTGCGTGGCGATTGGTTTAAAAATGAAGGGTTCCGGGCGACTCCGAGACTCACATTGAAATATGCGCCTCTGGACGAAATTGTCGTTCGCCTCAATGCCGGACGCGGACTTCGCTACAGCCTGCCGCTGGTGGACAACATCGGAATTTTCTCCACTTCCAAGCGCTTCCAGGGCGATGTTTTCGACCACATGCTTGAAGACGCATGGACCTTCGGCGGCAACCTTACCTACTACCTGCCCTTTGGAGGTCAGGGAAAATCCTACATCAGCATGGACTTCTTCCGGACTCAGTTCACGGACCAGATGGTTGTGGATTACGACCGCAATTTCTCCGAAATATGGCTCTACCGTCTGAAATCCCTGCCTTCGCCGCAGTCCTTCTCCAATAATTTCCAATTGGATTTCTATTGTGAGCCGGTAAGGAGACTTTCCATCACGGCCACCTTCCGCTACACTGATGCCCGCCAGACATACTGGAACACAGGCCTTGTCGAAAAACCGATGACAAGCCGGTACAAGGGTGTCCTCAATATCCAATACGCCACCAATCTCAACAAGTGGATTTTCGACTTCACTGCATCGGTCAACGGCCCTTGCCGAGTGTATGATTTCATGACTTCCTATCCTCAGTACGCCGACGGGGTGACTCCGGTCTATCCTCTTCTGTACCTTCAGGTTACAAGGCGGTTCAAAGGCGTTGATCTCTATATCGGCGGCGAAAATCTCACTAATTTCAAGCAGAAGGATCCCATTCTCGGAGCCTCCGATGTGCGGACTCCCTTGTTCGACGCTTCCTGTATCTGGGGCCCCATCACAGGCATAAAGGCCTACGCCGGAGTCCGTTTCACCCTCTGGAAAACCGAAAAATAATTTCGATACGGAAAAATTTCAGTCAAAATAAAAACGACTAAGAATAATTTGAACTAAAATTAATACGATATGAAAAAAATTGTAGCTTTTGTCATCTGTGCGCTGGCTGCCTTTGCAGTGGCTTCCGCTGCCGGTAAAAAGGACGTCAGGACTGTCGTTTTCGGCACCAATCTCCACTGTGAAAAATGTACGGAAAAGGTGACCGAGAACATCTCTTTCGAAAAAGGAGTGGTGTCTCTCGAGGTCTCACTCGAGAACCAGACCATCACAATCGGCTACGATGCAGGGAAAACCTCGGTGGAGAAACTCGCCGCTGCGGTGGAAAAACTCGGCTACAAGGCGGAACCCCGTCCTTCATGCTGCGATGGAAAATGCAGCAAGGATGCCTGCGGAAAATGTGACAAAAAGAAAT
>JAKSKQ010000057.1 GCA_024401675.1 Bacteroidales bacterium
TTCGGAAAGGGAGGCAGATGGTCAATCTGAGTTTCCCTTTCCGAAAAAGTCATACAGCAAGTTTTTTCAGCATCTCCTCGCAGAGTTCGGTCTTTCTGCGGATGTGTTCGGACACTTCCATAACGAAGGGATTTTCCTCGAACGAGCCGCCTCGGACGGCTGCGAAGTCTTCGTTTCTGGTGGCTTTGTCGCCGTCTGCTCCGAAGCCGGTCATGGAACTCAGGGCGAATTCCTTGCGGGCATCATCATAGATCTGCTTGTCAAGGGATACGACGGCGTTCTTCCAGTCCTTCACGATGCGGGCGGCCTCCTCACGGGTGATGCGGCTGAGGTCGATGCCGTAGAAAGTTTCAATTGCATCATAGGCCCAGGTCCATTCGTAACTGTAGTATTCGCGGTGGATGGAGGCGAATCTCGTCCGGAGTAATGTAATGTCCTGAATCTTTCCGCTCTCGATGTCATCGCAGAGTTTTTCGATTTCGGACGCGGGCGCAATCAGGCCGGAGATGTCCACCCAGCCTCCTTTTCCTGTGCCGCTGTCCGGAACCAGTGCCGCGCGAAGGTCGGCGTCCGTCTTTATGTCTTTATCCTGGATTCTGGAAATCAATGAGTTGCCAAGGAATTTCTTGATGGCGGTCTCGTAGTACCCGATGCCCTTGAAGAGAGCCGCATTGCGGATTACTCCCTTCTTGTACCAGTAATTGTCGGCGCGGTGCCCGGATGCTTCCTTGAGGCGCTCCAGAATTGCCAGACCTGCAAACATTTTCTGGATAGTGAAGGGGCTGAGCAGATTGAAATTTATCTGGTCTTTCAACTGCGGATCGGTCCTCCTGTCCCTCTGAGGCCATTTCTTGGCATCCCGGATGGTCCCGACAGACTTCAGGTTCACGCCCGGTACTATATATGAAACCCCCTGCTGCTCGATAAGATATGAGAACGGCAGGTCGGTCGTGTCGAGATTGCTGACATGTCTTCCCATCACAAGGGAGAATGCCCCGATCTTGGCCGGCCACAGGATGTAGGAGTCAGATGTAGTCCTGGCCCCCCGCTCGAGTATGCCCTGATGGATGGGGCCGAGTTTGTACATGTGGTTGCTCTGGTTCGAGCCGGAACCGGCGTTCATGAATGAGAACATTCCTGCGATGAGCAGGGTGGATTTGTGATGTGTCACAGTATATGGTCCCGCGAAGAGAGCGCAGGCCTCGCCGTTCTCACCCTGGCAGTTGCTGAAGAACAGGGAATCGGAGGCGCTGTAACCGTGGCCCAGAATACAGGACTGCCCCACAAAGCAGCGGGAAAGCATAACTCCGTCCGAGATGCTGCTGCCCGAATCTATTATGAAGTCGTCGGCTATGACATTCATTCCGATTTCGACTATTGCATCCATGTTGGACAGAATACTGCCGTTGCGGAGCCTGGACACTCCCTTGATGCGGGCGCCGTCTCCGATTTTCACATTCACGATATGCATCGCGTCGAGGATCTCGACATTCTTTCCTATTGTGCCGCATGTAGAAGTGACGCTTTCTACATATTTGTCAATCAATGACTTGATTTGAGGAATCAGGCGGGCTTTGTGCCTGTAGAGAGCGGTGATGTACGCTTCGTGGGAAGTAAGGTGGTCGTGGATATACACTTCGCGGCCTCCGGTTTCGTTCATTACACATACTTTCACACCGTTGCCGAAAGAACTTTCTCCATAGACAATAAGGTCGGTGACATTCTCGATATACGAGCCTTCACCTATCTCATAGTTTGCAATATAATTGCGGATATGCTCCACCATGCAGTCGTCTCCGACCACAACATTGTGCAGGGTGGCGTGATAGACACCGCTGTGTTTCCGGATTCCCCCTGCGAGGGTGAAGATTTTGTTGAAGCATCCGAGTCTGATGCGGCCCGAGAAATTCACGTTCCGCACATATTTCGGATTGAAGCCGCTTGCGACTTCCACGTCATCCCAGTTGTCACATCGGCACGACTGTGCCTCGAGCGTGGCAATCTGTTGTTTTGTCAATTTGTTGTAAGACTTCATTTTACCGTATATTATTTCTGAAGTTTCGCATTTTCCAACAGTTCCCCGAATTCTTCGATGTCACGGCAGATGAAAGTTGGCGTATCTGCCGATTGCCGGACAGTATCCATAGTCGATTCGCCTGAAAGTACCAGCACCCCGCAGGCACCGGCGTTCAGAGCCGCCTTGACATCGGTGTAGAGGCGGTCTCCAATCATCGCTCCTTCCTCCGGCTTGAGTCCCCGCTTTTCGAGAACACCGAGAAGAATGTCCGGATTGGGCTTTCCTATCACCACATCCGGCTTGCGGCCTGTGGCGTTTTCAAGACATGCACAAATGGAACCGCAATCGACAAGTATGGTCTTTTCGTCTGTAGGACACACCGAGTCCGGGTTCGTGGCAATATAGGGAAGCCCCCGGGAAATCCACCATGCGCAGCGGCACAGGCGGGGGAAGGTGAGGGTCTTGTCGAAGGCGGCCACTACCATCTCCGGCACGTCTTCGGGGCTGTCCTGGCAGCTGATGAATCCGGCATCGGTGAACTGGGACACCATCGACGGAGTACCCAGGATGAATAGTCTGTGCACCTTCGGAAAATGTGTTCTGATGTAGTCGATGGCCGCAGTTGCGGTGCTGTACATCTGCTCGCGGGTGCAAGGAACCCCCATGGAGCGGAGTTTGGTGATATAGTGCCCGATTGACTCCGAGGGATTATTGGTGAGGAAGGAATATGTGACACCAAGTCTGTCAAGCTTTTCGAGAAATGGGACTGTAAACGGGAAAAGGGTCTTTCCAAGGTAGATAGTCCCATCCATATCAAGGGCTATGTGCTTGATTTTGCGGAGAATTTCTGTCTGTCTGGTGTCCATATCCGATGTTTGTCCCCATTTCGCCGTCGGGGAAAACGGAAATGCCAAATTTAACAATTATTTTCAAGTTTCGGAAAATCGCCAAAAAATGCTACTTTTGTGGATTAGTTAAGAAATTTATTCGGAATATGGCAAAGGTTATCACACTCGGCGAGATTATGCTCCGCCTCAGCCCTGAGGGCAACAATCGTTTCATACAGTCGGATTCGTTCCGCGTCATTCCCGGGGGAGGCGAGGCCAATGTGGCTGTGAGTCTGGCCAATTACGGCCATGATTCATATTATGTCAGCAAACTTCCCAAACACGAGATAGGCCAGATTGCTGTGAATGCTCTCCGCCGCTACGGGGTCAAGGATGACTATATTGTCCGCGGCGGCGACAGAATCGGTCTGTATTACTGCGAGACAGGCGCTTCCATGAGACCTTCCAAAGTTATCTACGATCGCGCCAATTCCGCAATTGCCGAGGCTGAAGTTTCAGATTTCGATTTCGACAAGATAATGGAAGGAGCCTCCTGGTTCCATTGGTCAGGCATCACTCCCGCAATATCCGACAAAGCCGCCGATATTGTACGTGCCGCCTGTGAGGCTGCCCGCCGCCACGGTGTGACCGTTTCGGTGGACCTTAATTTCCGCAAGAAACTCTGGACTTCCGAGAAGGCGATTTCGGTGATGCGTCCCCTAATGAAATATGTCGATGTGTGCATAGGCAACGAAGAGGATGCCGAACTCTGCCTCGGATTCAAGCCTGATGCGGATGTCGAAGCCGGCAATACCGATGCGGAGGGCTACAAGGGAATATTCACCCGGATGATGAAGGAATTCGGTTTCAAATATGTGGTATCCACTCTCCGTGAGTCCTATTCCGCAACTCACAACGGTTGGAAGGCTATGATTTACAACGGCACCGAGTTCTACCAGAGCAAGCGCTACGATATAGATCCCATTGTGGACCGTGTCGGAGGAGGGGATTCATTCAGCGGCGGCCTTATCCACGGCATGCTGAAATATCCCGGCGATCAGGGAAGCGCTCTCGAGTTTGCAGTTGCGGCTTCAGCGCTGAAGCACACTGTCAACGGCGATTTCAATATGGTCAGTGAGGCCGAGGTCCTGTCTCTTGCCGGAGGCAACGCCAACGGAAGGGTGCAGCGTTAATATATTAATAAGTAATATCTGAATTATGGCTAAGTTTGACAAATTCGAGGTGATGGCCGCCATCAAGGCCGCTCCTATGGTCCCTGTGTTCTACAACAAGGATGTCGATATCTGCAAGAATGTGATAAAAGCCTGCTATGAAGGCGGCGTGCGTGCATTCGAGTTCACCAACAGGGGCGATTTCGCTCACGAAGTATTCAGCCAACTGTCCAAATGGGTCGTGAAAGAATGTCCTGAACTGGCATTGGGAGTAGGGTCCGTCGTGGATGCCCCCACTGCCTCATTGTACATCCAACTCGGAGCGAATTTCGTGGTCGGCCCTCTTTTCAATCCTGATGTCGCGGTGGTGTGCAACCGCCGCTGCGTGACTTACTGCCCCGGCTGCCTCACTCCTTCCGAAATCGGAAAGGCTCAGGAGGCCGGTTGCGATTTCACCAAGGTGTTCCCTGGAGATGTGGTAGGAGCCGGTTTCGTCAAAGGAGTCATGGCTCCCATGCCCTGGACAAAGATTATGGTGACAGGTGGAGTCGCCCCTGAAGCGGATAATCTCAAGAAATGGTTCGACGCCGGCGTCTATTGTGTCGGAATGGGTTCCAAACTCTTCCCGAAGGACCGTATTGCCGCTTCCGACTGGGCGTATATCACCGCCAAGTGCAAAGAGTGCTTCGAGGCGATAGCCTCATTTTAATTCCAGGATTTCGAGATCTTTCACACTGGCGCGGCGGACACTTCCGTCGGGAAGTGTGAAGTCGCGGGTGGCGTCGGAGTGACTGTAGTTCAGTATCAGCAGCGCGTCCGAGCGGTCCGCCACAAAGATATCGTCCAGGATTCCATCGTTGACATATACTCCGTGAGAGGCCAGGAAGTCCGTAACCTGTGAAAGGGTGGAGGCATCCGGGCCTTTTCCGGTGTCATTTCCCGCGGTTCCGGCCAGAAGGGTGCATCCTGAGTGATTGTCGCTGAAGAGAATTTTCAGATAGTCCTTGTCATGGTCCAGGTCCCTGAGTTCCCGGGTGCCGAGTCCTATGACGAGACCGCCGTCGAGGGCGAATTCGCGTATTTTTTCTAGTGTGGCGCTCTTGTAGTATCCGTCAATGGGGATGATGAGGGCTTTGATGCTTCCGAGGATTCCGTCCGCAATGGTCTGGTCGCAGATGAAGGCATAGTCGGTGTAGTCGCGGAGGGTCTCGAAGGCCCTGTTCATCTCGCCGCGGCGTCTGGTGTTCAACACAAGAGGGGTGTCGGGGTAGAGGACGCCGATATTGCGTACAATTCCTCCTTCGCGGAGGCATCCCACATTGTCGGCGAAGTTTCTCACCCTTTCCACATTTCCGAGCAGATTCCCTGAATAATAGTGGAGCGAACGGGCTCCTGTGGCCGCGGCATTATAAACACGGCACACAACTCCGCGTTCGGTGACCTGGCCGGCTGGTTCGAAACTGAAATAGCCGCCGTAGAAATTGCAGGCGGAAGCCACCCAGTCGGTGATAGTGAAGTTCTGGACATACTTCGAGGCCTCGTTGGTGATGCGGACGCCGCCTCCTACCTCGGCGCATACCTTTGACTGCTGCGCAAATTCACTGGCGTGCCAGGGTACGGCATCTCCTCCGGTGCAGAGGTAGAGTTCGGTGGTGGGGAAGTATTTCCTCGCGGTGCGCATCCAGAAGGAGGCATATTCCGTCATGCTGCCGCGGTACCAGTCGATGAAGTCCATCCAGCGGCGTTTCTCGGCACTGCTGCCGGGGATGAATTCGCCAGGGTCGGTATATTCGTCGTAGCGGAGGCCCCATTCCCCTGTCTTTATCGGAGGAAAGTCAACAGCTCCGAAATTTGGGAATGACGTGCCCCATGAGGCATTCAGGGCATTGATGTCACCCCTGAAATGCTGCTTGAAATGTTCCTTGAAATCGGCGCGTGCGAATCTGTCGCCGCACCAGTATCCGGCGTGGGCGTGGTACATTCCGGGGATTCCCTGGGGCCAGTTGCCGTGCCAGACAGAGACTATCGATTCACCGAAATCTCCTGATATGCCGAAGAGCAGGCCTTCGAAGATGTCGCAGTCCTTGTAGTGCTCGGCGAATGCCTTCAGGAAACGTTCCACATATACATTGAAATTCTTATCCCAGAATGTCTGTATTTTGCTTTCGATGTTGTGCTCGACGCAGACCAGGCCTTCGAAATCGCGCCCTTGCCTGTACCAGTCCGGCAGGGAGTAGGCGGGGCCTGCAATGATGAACGGCAGCCATTTGAGTCCGGCCTTGCGAATATTCTCCACCTGACTGTCCCAGTAGGAGAAGTCCCATTTGCCTTCGCCGGCATTTTCGCAACTCTCCCAGGTTACATACTGCTCGACAGATGTCACTCCCATGTGGCGGAGTTTCCCGAGCAGTGAGGGGTCCGCCCAGCCTATGCCGATGCACAGTTCGTTCCCCTGCGGAATATGGACATCCATTGAAAGAATGGTCTCGTCGAGAGTAGGCCCTTGCGGGGATGGTGCAGGGGATGGTTCCGGGGCTTGTGCGGGGGAGGACTTTGCCGGTTTCTGCTTCGCGGCATTTTGCTTTCCGGATGTTTGTGCCGGCTCTTCTATGTCCTGCACGCATCTGAAACCGATGGAATCATTGCTGCCGCCGCCGAGAACCTGCCTTCTGCGTGATACTGTGAGGTCGCATCCGGGGGAGTGGAAACATCCTCCACGGCATATCTTATAGCCTCCCCAGCCGTCATTGAAGGATTCGGTATTGTGGACAGTGTCGCTGTAGAGGAAGAACCATCCGTCCACCCACTCGCACACATTCCCGCAGATGTCGTACAGGCCATAGGCGTTAGGAGCATAGGTCCTGACGGGGGATGTGTACTGATAGCCGTCGTCAGAGGCATTGTCCCTCCATTGGAATTCGCTGTTCTTGTCGCAGTAGTTCAGGCGCGTGCCGTCCGGAGTTTCATCGCCCCAGGGGTACTTGGCACCGTCTATGCCGCCTCGTGCGGCCCATTCCCATTCTTCTTCGCTCGGAAGACGCTTGCCGGCCCACCGGGCATAGGCGCGGGCTTCGTCCCATGACACATTTACGACCGGATGGTCGGGGCAGGAGAGAAATTCGTCCGGAAGGTCCCGCCATCGCGGCGATCCGGGATAAGGACGGCCGGTGGCATCACAGAATGCCTTGAACATCGCATTCGTGACGGGAGTCTCGTCCATATAGAAAGGTTTGACTTCCACTTTGTGCACAGGGCGCTCCTCCGGATATCCTGTAATGCTGCCCATATCATACTGCCCGCCGGGGACTAGTACCATTCCCTCGGGAATCATTGCCGCGAGTGCGAGAATCAGAAGTTTCATTCCTTTACAAGTTCTTTTTGAATCTGTTCGAGAGATTTATCCTTAGTTTCTGGCATCCAGATAGCGTAGAAGAGGCTTCCGAAGGCCATTATTGAGAAGAATCCGAAGATATATGCGCCGCCTACCGACAGGAACATCGGGAAGAACCAGGTCAGCAGTGCGGACCAGACCCAGTGGGTCATGCTGCCGAATACCTGGCCGGAGGCTCTGACGTCGGTGGGGAAGACCTCGGCGATGACAACCCAGATAGTCGCTCCAAGGGAAATGGCGAAGAAGGCTATGTATCCCATAAGGAAAATCAGCATATAATAGCCGCCGAATGATTCCAGAGCGAAGCCCCTGGCTACCATTGCCTGGCAGAGGGCCATTCCCACGGCGCCTATGCCGATGAGTTTCTTCCTGCCGACTTTGTCGATGAGGAACATTCCCAGCATTGTGAATGTGAGGTTGGTAAGGCCGATGAGCACCGATTGGAGCATGGCGCCGCTGCGCATCACTCCCGACATTTCGAAGAGGCGGGGTGCATAGTAAAGGACTGCGTTGATGCCGCAGAACTGGTTGAATGTGGCCATCAGGAAGGCCAGCATGATACTCTTGCTGTACTTCTTCCGGAAAAGTCTGCCGTGGCCTTCGCCCTCGCGCTCAAGTGATTCGCGGATTGAGGCAGTCTCTCCTTCCACATCGCTTTCACCGGTACGGCGGAATACGTCCTTCGCTTCGTCTTCACGACCTGTCTTTATGAGCCAGCGCGGGCTTTCAGGAATGGTGAAGAGCAGCAGATTGAAGAGGAGTGCTGGAATCGATTCGGCCAGCAGCATCCACTGCCAGTCGTGGGGCACTCCGGCAATCAGGAAATTTGCGAAATATGCCAGCAGTATTCCGAGGACTATGTTGAACTGGAAGAAGCACACGAATCTGCCTCTCCAACTGGACGGGGAAATCTCGGCTATGAACATCGGACCCACTACTGAGGACGCGCCGACTCCGAGTCCTCCGATGAAGCGGAAGAACATGAAGGAGTACCAATTCACTATCGCACCGCTGCCTATTGCGGAGATAAGGTATAGCGCAGCGATTATGATGAGTGATTTCCGGCGTCCTAGTTTCTCGGCGGGGGAACCGCAGAAAAGCGCGCCTATAATCGTGCCTATCAGGGCTGTCGCGATGGTGAAACCGTGGGCAAAGTCGCTCAAATGGTAAACTGTCTGGATTTGTTTTTCGGCTCCTGAAATCACTGCTGTGTCGAATCCGAACAACAGTCCGCCCAGGGAGGCCACGAAGGCGACCCAGAACATAAAGGGTTTGATGGTATTTTTCATAGTGTAGTTTCTGCTGGTATTAGTTTCTGTGCGGTTGTGTGGTTGTGCTGTTGTGTGGCTGTGCTGTTGTGCTGTTGTGCGGTTGTGTGGTTGTGCGGTTGGCTGTTGGCTGTTGGCTGTTGGCTGTTGGCTGTTGGCTGCAACAAACTGCGAATTTAGCAAATTTCTCCGGTTCTTGCTGCTCGACGCATCGGATTTAGCCTGCCGAAATGTGCTCGGACTCGCTTTTTTACCGAGTCCGCGCACATCGCTATGCGTAACTCGTTGATAATCAGCCATGGCTTTCCCGAAATGTGCTCGGACTCGCTTTTTTACCGAGTCCGCGCACATCCCTATGCGTAACTCATTGATAATCAACTATGACTTTTCCGAAATGTGCTCGGACTCGCTATTTTACCGAGTCCGCGCACATTGAGGCACGAATTCCGGGTCTGGAAGAGCAAAAACCCGCCCTGGCGCTCTTTTGAGGCACGAATTCCCGGCCCGGAAGGGCAAAAACCCGCCCTGGCGCTCTTCTTCCTGGCGGCGGGTTGCGGCGGCGAGGAGGAAAAGGTTCCGCGCTTCGCGCTTCATCCAGTCGGAATCCCGGAACCTTCAGTCCCGCGATTCCGGCAGCCGCTCACAAGGCCGCGGCCGGCCATGCCTTTTCCGCCTCGCCATCCTCCGCCCGCCGCTCCTGAAAAGGCACTAGCATTCCATGCGTAAGTGTGCTCTTTTTACGCACGAAGTCATGATATGTTCTGTTCCGTGCGTCAGGATGCCTTTTGTACGCACGAATGAACTGTCAGATGGTTATAATCTTGTGAGGGCTTCAAGGAAGTAGTAATCGGCATAGGTGAGAGGCTTGTCAACCTCTATTCCGCGCATGCGGTGTCCTGTCGAATGCTTGAGGAGGAAGCCGTGGCATTCACCTTTTTTGCATAGATACTCGGGGGATGCAAGTGAGAGCAACTGTTTTTCTGCGGTATGGCGCAGCATTCGTGCTTCTTCTGAATTTTCCACATATCCGGCCAACTCGAGCATGGCGGAGGCCATAATAGCAGCCGCGGAAGCATCCCGAGGGCAGAACTCACCATTTTCTTTTGCGGGGTCATTGTAGTCCCAGTAGGGGATTCCGTCTTCGGGCAGCATTGGGATTAGAAGTTTAGCAATACCACGTGCCTGTGCAAGGTATGATGTGTCGCGAGTGAAGCGATACATCATTGTGTATCCGTAAAGTCCCCAGGCCTGTCCTCGAGCCCACATAGAATCGTCGGCATATCCCTGAACGGTCTGTTTCTTCTCGATTTTTCCGGTTGCTTCGTCATAAATGACTGCGTGGAAGGTGGACAAATCTTCGCGGAAATGGTTCCTGGCAGTAGTGTTTGCGTGAGTGCGGGCAATCTTATCATAGTCTTCGATTCCAAAGAGTCGCGAAGACATTTCAAGCAGTTCGAGGTTCATCATATTGTCAATGATTACCCAGAAGCCTTTATCCCTGTTCCAACTTCTTGTACAGCCTACTGTCGGACAAAAACGAGCCGATAGTCTTTCCGCTCCGCGCCTGATTGCCGGAAGATAGCTTTCATCTTCTGTCAGACGCCAGGCATTGCCGTAACTGCACCAAACTTCGAATCCTATGTCGTGGTTGTCGGTAAGTTGCTCTATGTCAATTTTGAGCGTATTCTTTTGGGCAATCCTTCTCATAGATTTCTTCCCAGTGAGCTCGTAGGCGTACCATGCCGTGCCGGGAAAAAAACCGACACACCAGTATTTGATGTCGGAAGTCTGCAGAGAGCCGTCGTCGTGAAGAGATCTGGGAAATTGTGCCTGTCCCAATTCACTGTCCATCAACTCTATCTGGCTTACGGCAAGTTTTCCTACTCGTCTTTTGAGTGAATGCATAGATTCTGCATTTAACTGTACGAAGAGAAGCAGTGCTGCAATGGATATAATCAAACGTTTCATTTGAGATAGTGTTTTTTGAATTCATCCCATGTGTAAAAGCCGTCACCTATGCATTTGATTGGAAGAGACAATGCTTTTCCGTTCAGAGAAGGACGCATGAGGACGTTTCCGGAAGAGTTCTTATAGAATACGAAATCAAGACTTGAGGCCATGGGAACCTTCCATCCTTTCCAATATTTCCAGGCGTTGGCCGGATCTATGTCTTCAATTCCCCAGTCATCTGCTTTCATATAGGCCAGAAGGGCCATTATACAGACATCGTGGCCGAAGCAGGCCCGAATGCCACCTTCCTCAATTTCTTCATCAGCCTTTTTTATTATATGTTCAAATATCCTTTCAGACAAGCCCCATCCTCTTCCGAGATTGGTGTTGCATCTTCCTTTCTGCATATAAAGTCTGGCCATATCTGCCTTGTACCACGTCTGAACCTCCATGGAAGTGAACATGTCCCAAAGAGGTACCGGGTGCTCGAGTGAATTCTGATCCGCGGCGAGGTAATACAAGTTAAGACCGAAACTGAATGAATCTGTTTCCACTTCCGAGGGATTTGTGAAAAGCCTTTTCATCATATTGCCAGTATCGATATCCTTATTCACCATCTCCTTGAATATCGGATACCAAGTTCCTTCTTTAGAGCGTATCTTCTGGTCGAGTGGAGTGTTGAGCGGACTGATTCTCATATATGGGTTGATATGGTCGAGATCAGCCGTGCTGACATACATGTCCAGGTCGGCATCTGGAAGCAGGGCTTTCATTCCGGAGCAGAATGCTGACATACTCATCGCGACCCGCATCACCTTGGATGCTTCAGCCCTGGCTCTCGGGTACTGATGGTCGAAGTAATGGCGGATGTCGAAGTCCTCCGCGAACCGCGTCACGCCGCAAAGCGGGCGCCCGTCGGCGCTCCGCGCAGAGCGGAGCGCCGGCGTGCCACAATGGTCGCCGTGCCAGTGGGTCAGCACGAAGTAGTCGATCGTCCGCGTCGGCACAAGCCGTTGCACGTACCGGCTCACCCATTCCCCGCC
>JAKSKQ010000058.1 GCA_024401675.1 Bacteroidales bacterium
CTTTTCAGCTTCCTGTCGGGCTTTCTCTTCACTTCCGAACTCCTTGGCCACCATAGGAACAGCATCTTCGGGAACCTTGGAGTTGGGGTTATTGTCGATGGAATACCCCTTCGAATCGAGGAATTCCACAAGGCGGGATGCCGCCACGTTGTATTGTTTTGCTAATTTGAAAAGTCTTATTTCTGCCATATCTGCCTGTTTTGACGGTTGGGTTTATGCAGCCTGCTCGGGCTGCGCTTCATTTTCCTCATCTTCGAATTCTGCGCTGAGGATGTTGAATACATCGGCGACCGTCTCGATATCGAGGTCGGCCCTTTCTGCAACATCTTCCTGTGAGAGCGCCAGAACTGCCTTGGCAGTGTCGCATCCGATTGAATGAAGTTTCTCAATCACCCACTCGTCAATATCGCCGATGAAATCATCAAGGAGGACATCCCAGCTCTCGCCTTCTCTCCACACCTCGATTTCCTTGCCGACGAGCATGCCCGTGAGCCTTACATTGCAGCCTCCGCGGCCGATACCCTTCTTGACCTCGTCCTTGTCCATATATACAATGACTTTGTCACCTTCAGGAGAGATGGAAATGCTGTTGACACGGGCAGGGTTCATAGCCCTCTGGATGAGCAGCTGGGTATTGGTAGTCCAGGGAATGACATCGATGTTCTCATTGCGGAGCTCGCGGACGATGCCGCTGATACGAGAACCTTTGACACCGATGCAGGCTCCGATGGGGTCGATTCTGTCATCATAGGACTCGACTGCGACCTTCGCTCTCTCGCCCGGGATGCGGACGACTTTCTTGATGGTGATGAGTCCGTCGTAGATTTCAGGAACCTCGCTCTCGAAAAGTTTCTCGAGGAAAGCGTCGCAGGTACGTGAAAGAATAATCGAAGGAGCGGAGTTGTTCTTCATCTCCACACTCTTGATGATGGCTTTCACATTGTCACCCTTCTTGAAATGTTCACCGGGTATCTGCTCGCTGCGGGGAAGACGGAGTTCGTTGCTCTCGCCGTCAAGCAGGAGCACTTCCTTGGCCCAGGTCTGATAAACGGTGCCGACAAAAATCTCACCGACCATGTCGATGTACTTGTTGTAAGTGTTGGCCCTGTCGATGTCCATTATCTTGCCGGAGAGATTCTGCTTGATGTTGAGGATGCCCCTGCGGCCGAAATCGGCCAGAGAGATAGTTTCCACATATTCGTCTCCTATCTCATAATCCTCACCGGCGATTTTCTCGTCACTGGCGGCAATCTGGGTAGCGGGGTCCTCGACAGTCTCCACAACTTCGAGGGTGCGGTAAATCTCGCAGTCGCCCTTGTCCACATTGACAATCACATCGCAATTGTCAGCGGTGCCGTAAACCTTGGCAAGCTGGGTCTTGAACACATCGACAAGCACACCTGTCATTGTGTTCTTGTCGATGTTCTTCTGCTTCTTGAATTCAGAAAAAGCGTCTTTAAGTGAAATTTTGTCCATTTTGATTCGTATTTTAATATTTACTCATATCTATATAAGGTCTGACGGAATTGATGTGGTCGCCGATGGAGAAAGTCTCCGTCCTGACCACCGGTTCCTTCTTCTTCCTGCCTTCCACAGTCTCAAGCACCGTATGCTCGAAAGTGACGGCCCCGTCATCGGTGACATCCTTGAGAGTAGCGATGAATCTGCGGCCTCCCTTCAGGGCAACTTCGACCTGCGTGCCGATGGCCTTCCTGTACTGGCGGAGAATCTTGAAAGGCTGGTCAAGGCCGGCCGAAGTCACAGTCAGGGAATAGTCCTCCACATCGCGGGAGAAGGCTTCGGATACGACTTTATCGACCGCCTCGCAGTCTTCCAGGCGAACTTCTCCCTCCTGGGATTCGATTGTCACAATAATATCATTATCTTTGCTGACACTTATGTCCACGATGAACAGTCCCCGCTCCGTGACGACCGGGGTGATTGCATCGACAATTGCAGTTGAGTTCATTTGGAATACAGTAATTTTATTAACTTCGGGGTACGAAAAAAGGGACTCACCGTCCCTTTCAACCACCTCACGATGCAAATATAAGAATAATATTCCACACTACAAAACCCCTACCATGGAAATCACGGCAAAAGAACTCGCCCAACTGCTTTCAGGCACGATTGAAGGCAATCCCGACGCTGCGGCAACCACCCTTTCAAGAATCGAAAACGGGAAAAGTTCATCCCTGTGCTTCTACGCCAATCCGAAATATGAGAAATATGTTTACAGCAATCCGGCCGGTCTTCTGATTGTCCGGAACGACTTCCAGCCCTCCCGGCCGATTCCCGGGACTACCCTGATCAGGGTGGAGGACCCGTACAGCGCTGTCGCCACCGTACTCGACTTTGTCTCATCAAAGCGGAAACAGTTCCGCAGATACCGCGGTCCGAGATGCCGTGTACGCCTCAGCGCGAAGTTGGGGAAGAAGGTCTATGTGGGCGACTTCAGTTACATAGGCAGGAAAGCAGTGGTCGGCGACTGCACCAAAATCTATGAGCAGGTCTTCATCGGCGACGGTACCACAATAGGGAAAAACTGCATCATATATCCCGGCGTCAAGATTTACCCCGGAATGAAAATAGGCAACAATGTGATTCTCCACAGCGGAGTGGTAATCGGAAGCGACGGCTTCGGATTCGCTCCCCAGCCGGACGGAACATACCGGAAAATAGAGCACACCGGCGACGTGATAATCGAAGACGATGTGGAAATAGGCGCCAACACTACAGTGGACAAGTCCCAGATCGGCACCACCATCATCCGCAAAGGTGTGAAAATCGACAATCTGGTCCAGGTTGCGCACAATGTCGAAATAGGTGAGAACACCGTCTGCTGTGCCCAGACAGGGATTGCAGGCAGCGCTCATATCGGGAAGCAGTGCATCCTCGGAGGACAGAGCGGCATCAACGGCCACATCTTCGTCAAAGACGGCACAAAGGTCGGGCCCAAGGCGGGACTGGTCAGCGAACCGAAGAAGGAAGGCATGTCATTCTACGGCAATCCTGCGCTGGAATACAACCTTTATATGCGCAGTTATGCAATCTTCAGGCGCCAAGGCAAGGAAGGTTTAAAATAATTTCCTATCTTTGTCAGATTTTATGCGCCAATGAAACAGCACACTGTCAGAAGAACATACACATTCAAGGGCAAGGGCCTGCATACAGGCAGGATTTCCACAATGACTGTATGTCCGGCTCCGGACAATGCGGGAATATTCTTTGTCCGCACCGACATCGGCCCGGACGCGGTTGTGGAAGCCGTCGCCGAAAACATATCCACTACCTGTCGCAGCACTACCATCGCCCGCGGTCAGGCATCCGTCAGCACTATCGAGCATATTCTCTCCGCCCTTACCGGTCTCGGAATAGACAATGCCAGGATTGAAATAGACGGCCCGGAAGTGCCGATACTTGACGGCAGCGCCAAGCCCTACATAGATGCCATCCTGCCGGACGGTACAGCCGAGGGCAAGGCGGACAGGGTATGGATCGAGGTTCCCCGGGAAATCACTGTTGAAGACCCCGAACACGGGAGCATTGTAAAAATCACCCCCGCCGGCGATTTCTCCTACGACGCTCGTGTCGATTTCGGTTCACGTGTGGTCGGAGTCCAGGACGTTCATTTCGACAGCGCAACCGATTACGCCACCCAGATAGGCACATGCCGGACATTTGTGTTCTTCCACGAAATAGAATATCTCTTCCGGAACAATCTTATCAAGGGAGGCGATGTGGACAACGCGATTGTCATCGTGGAGCATCCCCTCCAGCAGTCACAGCTCGACGAGATGGCACACAATTTCAACCAGCCCTGCCTGAGCGTTACCGGGGAAGGATACCTGAGCAATCTGACTCTGCGCTTCCCCAACGAGTGCGGCCGCCACAAGATGCTTGACCTCATCGGTGACATGCGTCTATGCGGAGGTTTCCTCAAAGCGCATGTGACAGCAGTCAAAATGGGACATACCATCAACGCCCAGGCCACCAGAGCCATCCGCGAAGCAATAAAGAACAATATATGAGCATCAAAATCCATCCGCTTGCCTGCGTACATCCCGGAGCAAAACTCGGGGACGGTGTAGAAGTCGGGCCTTATGCATTCATTGACGAACATGTTGAAATTGGAGAAGGTTGTCACATCTTCCCCCACGCCACAATATTCAATTATGTGAAAATGGGAAAGAACTGCAATGTCTTTCCGGGAGCCGTGGTGGGTGCCATCCCTCAGGATTTGAAATTCGACGGCGAAGTTTCCTATGTTGAAATAGGTGACAGGGTGAACATCCGGGAATGTGCCACAATCAACCGCGGCACTGCAGCATCAGGAAACGGTGTCACCAGAATCGGAAACGACACTCTTCTGATGTCCTACACTCATGTAGCCCACGACTGCACAGTCGGGAACCACTGCATACTGGTAAGTTATGTCGGCATCGCAGGAGAGACGGTTGTCGAGGACTGGGCGATACTCGGAGGAAGCACAGTTGCACACCAGTTCTCCAAAATCGGTGTCCACGCCATGGTTGCCGGAGGGTCCAAAATCAACAAGGACATTCCCCCCTATTCCCTCTGCGGACGCGATCCTATCTCCTTCGCCAGTATCAATCTTGTGGGTCTGAGACGTCGCGGCTTCACTTCCGAGCAGATCCGCACAATCAAGGACATCTACGACATAATATACTGCGAAGGGCTCAATGTATCAGACGCCTGCCTCAGAGTTGAAGAGGGATTCCCCCCTTCAGAGGAAAGGGATACCATCCTGAACTTCATCCGCGGCTCGAAACGCGGAATCGTACGCGCCCTCAAGTCAAGCGACAACAAGACTCCGATGGAATAATGCTGCTTTCAGTAGCATATCTTCCGCCTGTCGGATATATAAGTCATATTGCCCGAGAGATTGAATCTCAAGGGCAATTTTTCATTGAAGCCTGCGAGAACTTCCAGAAGCAGTCCTGGCGCAACCGCTGCCGGATTCTTTCGGCATCCGGGCCCGAAGACCTGCTTGTGCCCATCATACACAGGGACGGCACCCACGACGGAATCCCGATTACCGAAATAGAAATAGATTATTCGACAAACTGGCCGCTCAGACATGAACGGGCAATAGTGTCAGCATACAGAAGCGCGGCATATTTCGACTACTACGCCGACAGTTTCCTTGAAATACTGCGTTCCCGTCCGGCGACGCTATGGGAACTCGACATAAGATACACCGGATGGCTTCTTGAGAAATTTTCCATCCGCAAAGGTCCGGTTCCGCTGACAGAGGACTTCACAGCACCGGGCACTACTACTGAAGAGGAGTCCTGCTACGGCAGAGATCTGAGGTATCTGATACATCCGAAAAAACCGGAATTGACACAGGCGCGGGAATACTTCCAAGTTTTCGGAAGCAGATTCGGTTTCACTCCCGGACTTTCATCAATTGACCTTCTTTTCAACGAGGGTCCGGAAAGCATTTCGACATTATTGTAAAAAAGAAAGTCCCTGAAAAACACGTATGTTCTTCAAGGACAGTTAAGTTCGTCAATCCTTTCTCTATTGACGATGCAAAGGTATACAATTCGTCAAAACTCGCAATTGACGAATTCACCAAACGTTTGAACAAATTGACAATCCGCCTATTTGTAAAGGATTGTTGTAATTTACAACAATCAATTTCTTAAATAATTTAATAATTGATACCGAGATAAAAAAAGCCTCCGGGTTACGGAGGCTTTCAAGTACAGAAAGAATATTAAGAATACTAATTCATGAGCTGATCGTGAACGACAGCAATTTCATCCTTGGCTTCAATGAGCTGATTCTCAAGCTGTACAAGAGAAATGGCGTTGATGACAACGAGCGGCTGGAGAGACTCATTGAGAGGCTGGTATTCAGGATTAATCTGTGCGAGTTCCTCGATAGCGATGCTCAGAAGTGAAAGATGGTAGGAAACATTGGAGGCTGACTCGTCATCGAAAATGACAAGGAACTTCTCGACATTCTGGGAAGCGATGTAGAGTTCCTCGATGACAGTTGCGACTGCCGCATCCCAGAAGAGATTGGTACGGCCGTTCTCCTTGCAGGAAGCATAGTACTCCTTGAGGGCATTGATATAATCATTGTCATTGTCAATGAGATTCTTGAGGCTGGGGTCATTGACATCAGCATATAGTTTCTGGAGAGCCCTTTCATATTTTGTAACAGGCATGTCATAAAGAGCGGCAACTTCCTTATCTGCTGCAAGAATGGCGATTGCGCGGTATTTCTGTGAAAGAGTCTGAAGTTTGCTGACAAATGAAGGATCTGCGAGATAATCGGGCTTTATCTGCTTTTCCTGATCCGAAAGGACGATTTTGCCATCACGCATGGCGCCGACCACTCCGATTGAATTGAGGTTGGCGAAATCCTGGCAGAGAGTGTCAAGATGCATCTTGATAAGTTCTTCCTGCTGGATTTCAGCCTGAGATTTGACAGCTACAGTTGCTGTGGTTTTGTTACCACCCCTGCGCTGACCGCAAGCTGCAAGGACAATACCCAGAGCAGCGATTGCAACAATTGTAAGAATTTTTTTCATCATGAAATGAGTTTATAATTATTATTGATATTTTTTGATTCTTTCAGGAATATTGACTACAAGGGCAGTGCCGAGAATCAGGCACATAAGCACAAGTACCAGCATGTTGAAGAGCAGAGTCGGAATCTCGAGACCGCCTACCACTTTCAAGCTGCTGTAGAAGGGGGCGCGACCGTTGCGGCTCACGGGAGTGAGGAACACTCTGCCGGCCTTGGGAACTATGAAGCCGTCCACGACTTCCAAAGCCGTCTCGGATGAACTGTTCACAAGGAACTCTTCCAGACGCTCGTTGCAGTTATCCGTCTTGAGGGCGCGCATCATATCCGCACCGTATGTTCTGATGTCCGCGGATACCAGCCTGTCCTTTTCAAGGGTGGCTTCATTGCTTATGCGGGAAAATACCTTTTCTGCGGCTGCCAGATATTCCGATATCGAAGTGTAGTCCCAATCACCTGCATAAGCTTCTATTGAGGCGGCTTCCGAAAGTCTCGGCAGCGAATTCTTGATGGTCTGAAGATATTTGTCCGCATCGGAGCGGCCGCGGGAGAGAGCATCCGCCCATGTTTCAAGCTGGGATTCAAGTTCCTTAATATACTGTTCCCTATAGAAGAGCGCCTGATATCTCTGACGATCAAGTTCGAAGTAAGGAGCCTCATATTCATTGTAGCAGTATGTCCCGACTGCAAGGGCTTCAAAGGCCCATCTCGAAGGGATGACATCTCCAAGCACAGGAACATTGTCCGTCTTGCTGTGGGTATTGAAATCAGAAAAGTCCACCACAAGTCCGCAAAGAAGAATCTGCGGGATGAGAAGGAGCGGAATCGTGATATAAATCGCCACCACGGAACTGAGTGTCTGTGAGAGTATGAGACCTATCAGATTGGACAGCAGAGAAGACACGAAGAGTATCATCCACCACATCAGGAACATCCCGTGAAGGCCCATCAGCAAGTTGCCGACAAGGACAAACAGGGCTGTCTGAACAAGGGATACGGCTGCCGCATAGATAATCTTGCTGAATATATAGGCGGGGTAACTCAGATTGAGGAACTTCTCTCTTTTGAGAAGAGTGCGGTCCCTGATGATTTCCTCCGCACTTGAAGTCATTCCGACAAACACGGCGACTATGATTGCCATGAACAGGTAGCTGACCATGTTCTTGTTATCCATCACAGTATATCCGGAAGGAGGTGCGAAGCGGGTGAGAAGGCCGCATATCACAGCAAGAACCGGAGCAATCAGAGAAGTGATGAGGATGTACTGGGTATTGGTGAGTTTGGCTTTGACGGTCCTTTCAAGGAAAATAAGCATCTGGCGCCAGGGAGTCGGTGTTTTCTGGCTGGATTTTGTCACAGCCGAGGGCTCCGGAGTATGAATCTCGGGACGATGTTCGAGATACATCTGGTGCCACTGGCGCGGAGTGACTTTCCTGTTGCGGGAAATCTTTCCGGCACCGTCGAGCGCTTTCTCGTTTATGATATTGAGTACAATCTCGGGATTCACATTGCCGCACATCTGGCAGGTGCTGGTACGCGCATCAGCATAATTGGCGGCTGTCTTGAAATAAGTGACCGCGTCGATGGGATTGCCGTCGAACACCGGATAGCCACCGGCATCCAGAAGCAGCACCCTGTCGAAAAGCTTGTAAACGTCACTGGAAGGCTGATGGATATTGGCCACGACAAGTCGTCCCCGATTGGTCTGTTCCTTGAGCAGACCCATCACGTTCTCGGTATCTGCCGAAGACAGGCCGGAAGTCGGCTCGTCGAGGAAAATCACAAGCGGCTCACGGACAAGTTCAAGAGCGATGTTAAGCCTCTTGCGCTGTCCTCCGGAAATAGTCTTGCGCAGCGGGGATCCGACAATAAGGTCTCTGGACGCTTCGAGACCGAGATCTCCGAGGACCTTCATCACCTTTTCGTCGATAGCGGCATCATCCAGAGAATCGAAGCAGAGCTTCGCGGTATAGTAGAGATTCTGATATACAGTGAGTTCCTCAATCAGCAGATCGTCCTGGGGAACAAAACCGATAAGCCCCTTCACCGCAGGGTCACCGATAGGACATCCGTTGATGGTTATCCTGCCGGACGATGGTTTGAGGGAACCGTTGAGTATGGACAGGAGAGTTGTCTTTCCGGCGCCGCTGCCTCCCATCACTGCGACCAGTTCGCCGCTATGGAGGATTGAAGAGAAATTGTGGAGGCCGTTGTCGCTTCCGGGGAAACGGAACTCTACATTTTCCGCAGTAAAGGCAATGCTCTCGGCTTTCATGTTGCCGGAATACGCCTCGATGACATCCGAGAAATACAGCGGGGAACCTTTATGGTTCTTCACTACGCCGCTTCTGTCCCATACGAGGAAAATGCCTTTGGTGAGAAGGACGTCGTTCAGAAGTGCGTCGTCTTCGCCGTAATATGTGAAAATCAGCGTATTGCTCTCGGAGAGCCACAAAGTCTTGAACACTCCGTCATAACCGTCGAAGTGCTGGAACTTGACACTGTCGGACGCGGCTCCCCACACATAGTCATTGAAGAGGGAAAACAATTGGTCCGACACTCCGAAACTCTCCGCGACGGTGTGAAGGACCTTGGAATCCAGGTCCAGCGACTCCGATGCGATGGATGAGAACTCCATGAGTCTGAGCTGGATGAGCGCAAGTTCGCCGGAAGACATATTGGCCTTGAGGCTTGAAGATACCTTGCTGACAATCAAGTCTTTCTCCACTTCCATTTCGGTGTAGAAAGTACTCAGGTCACTATACAACTCCAGATACGAACTGCAGTCGCGCAGTCCGAAATGACGGGTGAGGTAACTTTCCAGAAGTTCCTCTGAGGCTTTACGGTCAGCACCGCTGTCTGCGCCAACAAGCGCAAACAAGTTCACCAAGCCGGAAAGTATCGCATCATTAACCATAGGTTGTATATCATCCAACCTACAAATATAAAAAATATTTTGGATTTAAGATAGAGAGATGCCTCTTCTATTTCACTCCGATCCAATTGGTCGGATGTCCGGAGACGTCTTTATAGTAATGAACCCTGACATCATAGCCGGAAAGAGGAAGCAGGTAAGGATTATCCGGCGTGATATCCACGAAATCCGGTTTCACAGAACCATCGGAATTGTATGTGGTGACATCGGTTATTCCGAAATCCGGCTCATGGGTCTTATAGAAGTCCGCTCCGAGAGAAGCAGGAACCTTGGTCACATCTTCATACCAGGTAAGCCTGTAGAGAGGATTCTCGACTCCCTTGATATATTCATCATTTTCATGAATTTGAGTCGTGGAAACTATCTTCTCGTCAAACTGTGCAAGGGGCGATGCGCCCAGTTCATCATATACATTGTAATGAGGATGAGCCCACTGGGCCTGAATGAACCAGTTCTGTGGAGCCTTTGCGGAGGAAGCATAAGCGCCGACTGCTCCGATTGCCACATGTACAGTGAACGATGCATTGTAGAGAATCGGGGAATACCACTCCTGGGCGGAGTAGCGGTTGGTTACGATTCCGAAGAAACGTTCATTCTGGGATGGAATATTCAAATCGCCGTTGGAACCATAGAACCATCTGATATTGATTGATTCACCGTTGAAAAGAGTTGCTGAGCATGGATTTCCCTTCGGCTGGGTCGGAGTACCGATACGATACCTGTAGAAACCATCGGAATTGCCGGTGTACTCCTTCAACTGTCCCAGAGGGAAAATGAACTGTTCGTCGGTGGAAGAATTCACAAGCGAAGTGCTTTCAAAAGTCTTGTCGGCTTCGTCTTGGAACGGGTTCTCAGTGTAAGGACGGCACTTGAGTGTGTCGATGTCGGGAGAGACGGCAGCGACAGAAATGAAGCCGAAACCGTGTCCGTCGAGCGGCTGGGCACCGACTGACTTGAGAGCCTGAAGCCATATATCGTGGGAAAGAGGCGTTTTGGACTCCTTGTTTCCTATGTACTGAGAATCAAGGGAATCCGCTATGATTACAGTCGAAAGCAGCTGATCATACAGATCTTTGTCGAACTCATCGCCACGCTTCATTTCGTGGAGATACGAAGTATCCGTATAATACGGTATCAGAGTCTTGGACTCCCCGTCCATAGCCAGATATACGCTGTCACGCACACCAGCCCCGGATACAGCAGTATTTTTCCACCTGAAATTCAGTTTCGGAGCAAGAACATCCACACACATCTTTGATACGAATTCATTCGAGAGCCCCTCCGGATTGTCCCCGGAAAGAAGCGGGTCGATCAATGTGACATAAACAGTGTCCGAGCCGACTTCAAGGGCTGAAATACTGTATGATTCCTTATCACTGCCGTTATATGCAATCTTGAGACGGCCGTTTTCAAGCACATCCGGAACATCCGGATCAAGGGAAAGCGACTTTATCTCACCGATTACCATACGCTGTTGCTTCTGGGCAAGATACATCGTGAGATTTCTGACATTCTTGTCCCTGAAAAGATTGAGAGTGTCGATTTTCCAACTCACAGAGTCCCTGTCGAAGCCGTGTTCGGTGACCTTGAGAGTCACATTGATTGTGTGATTGCGTTCGATGTCAAAATTTTTGACCGCATCCTTACCGAGGAAAAGTTTATAAACAACCTGACCGTAGTATTTACTTCCAAGGGAGAAACGGGTGGCAACTTCGATATATGTGCAAAGAGCTGCTTTCGCGGGATCGAGAGTGCCCAGCGAGCCAACTGAGGAAGGCATCTTCTTCCAGGGATCGTCGTTTTCTCCAAGCGGGGTACCTTGCATATTCTCGAAGGCATAGAACGATGCCGTACGCAAGGAATCGAGTTCAAACACGTCGGAATCGCCCTTGATGCGGAAAGCATTGTCGAACTGGACATCCCCGGCATCGAAAACCTCCTGAGGAGAAGCCGGAACGTTTGGAGATCCGGAGAAAGGAGAAATGGATTTCGGAGCCTGACAAATCCTGACGGAATAGACCTTCATGCCGTCCACTCCGGAAGC
>JAKSKQ010000059.1 GCA_024401675.1 Bacteroidales bacterium
CAGGTGTGCTCTGTGGCGGGTGGCGTTGAGGCACTCCTCGGCGCTGACACCGGCCACCTCGGGAAGTCCGCTTTCATACACGGCCTCTACATAGTTGAGAAGTACTTCCGCATAGCGGATGTCGCACCAGTCAGTAGTGGAGAGGTCCCAATCGATACCCTGGGCTTTGTATGTGGGGCTGAGGTACTTGCGCATCAGAAAACCTGTCCTGGAGTAGTTGCCGCCCTCGAGAGCGAAGCCTGAGTATGAGTTGGCACGCTCATCGCCGCCGTAGGGATAGTACTTCACGCCACCTTTTTCTATTGCGTCTTCCTTTTGATTGAGGGTACGTCCGATAATAGGAGTTCCGTCAGGCTTGATGAGGCCGCCCTGGATATTAATCCTGGTATTCTCGGTCACATTGCCGTTTTTCCAGTATGAACCGGGAAGTATCACAACAGCGGGAAGACGGGGATCCTTACCGGCGAAGAAGTCGGTGGGATTCTCGTAGTGCTTGTAATTGTAGCTCTTCTCATAACCGTTGTAATTGAAGTCATCACCATCATAGGTCACAAAATGAGACCTCTGGCCGGGAACGGCCTTATCCTCGAAGTTCTCCACGAATTCCAGCGTGAAGGAGAGACGGCCCGGATGAATCCAGGAGCCGGCTGTCTGGCAGGGATTGCCCCAGTTGTCCTGGTTGGTGCCGTAGTCGTGGCCGACCACGCCTTTGGCGAAACCTTTGATGAAGATGCATTCGCAAAGAGCCTTGTTGGGGTCCTGGAACATCTCGATGATATTGTCTGTGGCTTCCTGGTCGGTTGCGGGTTCCGGCTTGTAGAGACTGTATTTTCCGGATTTTATGATTTCGGCACTGGCATCGATGCAGGCCTGATAGTACCTCCTCATGTCATCATAGGAGAAGCCGCCGACAAGACTGTCATCCACGGCTTTGCCCTCGCGAGGATAAGCATTCCAGTGCTGGGCCAGGGCTCCTGCATGGAGGGCCGCTCTCGACTTGTAGGCGAGGGCTACCCACTTGTTGGCACGACGGCTGTTGCCTTTGTCTTCTGAAAGATATTTTGCAGCTTCGTCGAAGCAGTGGAGCACATAATCCCAGGTCTCGACTTCCTTCATACGGGGAACCCAGAGTGAGAGGGAATCGTCAAGGCTGCCGATTTTCTCAATCTTGGGTACACCGCCGTAACGGCGCGCAAGAGCGAAATAAGTCATGGCCCTTACAAACCAGGCCTGGCCCCTGAGTTCATCTTTCCGCTGTTCGTCCACGGATGTCAAATCGTCGATATAACTGAAGAAAAGATTGTTGTTGTTATTGAGTTCCCAACCTCCGCTGACATGGAGTCCGGAAGAGTTGGTGAAACTGTTCCAATAGTTGTAGTCCTCGGAGTCATTTCCCATATCGCCGTGCTGGGATCCGAAACCGTCATCAGTAAGAATCCATGCATAGCGCCCGTTATGGTTGGCTGACTTGTAGTTCCAGTGGAAGCCGTCAGAGCCCGGTGCGAATGCGAAATCTTCGATGGGAAGATTGTAGTAAAGGTTCGCCAGGAATGCGTCCACACCTGCTTCTGTGGCAAGAAGGGCATCCGCGGTGATTTTGTTGGTCGGCTTGAGGTCAAGGAAACCTTTGCAGGCTGTCATTGAGCCGAGAACCGCAATAGTCAGTATTATAGTTTTAATTGTCTTCATATCCATGCAATTTTAGAAGCTGAGGTTCAAACCGAAGTTGATGATTCGGGTAAGAGGATAGATCCATCCTGCTGAATATGTACCTGCGATAACCTCAGGATCGAATGCCTTGGCATATTTTCCGCTGAAGGTTACAGGGTTGCTGCAATTCGCAAAGATTCTGAGCTTGTCCAGATGGGCTTTGCTCATGATACGGTTGGGGATGGTGTAGCCGATTTCGATGTTCTTGATACGAAGGTATGAACAATCGATAAAGGACTGGATGCTCGGCATGCCGTTGAGGTAGGGAGAGCCGTCCAATGTACGGATTGCAGGCAGGGCTCCGGGAATCCAGGGCGTCGATGCATCATAGGGATCCTCGTGATGCCAAGCATCCATATACCATGCGGGAAGGTTTCCTTCCTCCCAGAACGGCTCGGAATAATTGGATGAGTAATGTGTCATGAAGCCGGCTGCACCCTGGAGAAGGATGTTGAAGTCAAGGCCTCTCCAGCTGCCCGCGATTGTGAAACCGTAGTTCCACTTCGGGTTGGCGCCGCTGCTCAGGAGAATAGGCCTCTGGTCGTCACCGTCGATGACACCGTCACCGTTCGTATCTTCATATTTCCAGTCACCGGGACATACATACTGCATACCGGTTGAAGTGCTGTAAACAGGCCAGTTGTCGATTTCCTCCTGGGTCTGGAACTGTCCCACAATCTTGTATCCCCAGGCAAGGTCATTCCAGCGGTACTCGTTGTGGCTGCGGTAATTGTTCCATGAGTTGGAAGGCTTGGCACCTTCAATATACATGTTCATCTGACGGGAGTATGTGCAGTTGCCGCTGAGACTGTAGAAGAACTCACCGATGCGGTCCTGCCATCCGAGAGAGAACTCGAGACCCTGAACTCTGTTGGAGTTGAGGTTCTCCTGAGGGAAGGAAGCTCCGAAGGTGTTGGGGATAGTCACGCTCCTGTTGGCCAGAATGCCGGTCTTGTCCTTGCGGAACACATCGAAGGTGAAGGAAAGTCTGTTGTCGAGGACATTGAAATCAATACCGAGATCGGAAATGTTGGAACGTGTCCAGGTCATTGTCCTGTTGGTGATTGCGGGAGTGCTGACACCCTCGGTGAATACACCGGCCTGGTCGGTGAACGCCCACCAGCCTCCTCCGGTGGTGAAGCCTTCGATGTATTGGAATGCAGTACCTGTATCCTCACCGATCTGGCCGAAGGATCCGCGGATCTTGAGGTTGGAAAGCCATGTGGCACTCTTCATCCATTTTTCCTCTGAAATACGCCATCCGGCTGACACTACAGGGAAAAGGCCCCAGCGCACCTCTGGAGCATAGCGGTATGAACCGTCGTAACGGGCTGCGACTTCAATGAGGTAACGGCCTTTGTAGTCATAGTTCAGACGACCGATGAAGGACATGTTCCGGGCCTGGGAAATGTTTCCTGAGGTCTTGGTCTTGTCGTTGTCGGCAGCATAGTCGATCTCGTCGTTGGTGTAGAGGTCGAAGTTCTTGTAGATGGAGTTGCTGTCTCCGTCCTGGCTCCTGGTCTCCCAGATGAACTGGGCCGAGAAGTTGTGGGCGTCTTTCCACAGATGCTTGTAATCGGCCTGGAGCTGAGTTGTGATATAGCGGTTGTTGCTGTAACTCTGGGAGATATTGGGAATCTCCTGCTTGTGAGAACCGGTATATGTGTCGGAGGCTGGATCGTAAGTGTACATCACCCAGTCGGTGGTGGTTGACTTGGTCCTGTTGAAACGTTTGTCGTAGGCCACTGTTCCCTTGATAGTGAGGTCCCTGCAGAAAGTAGGGTTCCATGCGAGGTCGAAGGTGGTCTGAATAGCTGTATTCTCCCTGCTGAGGTGTCCTGATGCATCCGCGTGGGAAAGAGCTACGGGGTTGAAGGAGTTCGCATCACGTACGTCGTTGTAGTACTTGGGGTTGTTGTTCGCATACACTGTCCTGTAGGGAAGAATGTTGCAGGTACCCCTGAAGATGTTGATGAAGGACTCGTTGGGAGAAAGCTGCTTGTCGGCATAACCGGTCACATTGACAGAAGCCTTGAGGCTTTCTGTGAGATTGGCAGTGATTCTCGAACGGAATGACCACTTGTCATATACAAGGTCGCCTGACTTGAAGAGGCCCTGGTCGTTGATATAGTTCACATTGAAGTAATACTGCACCTTCTCGTTGCCGCCGTTTGCGGAGATACTGTACTCCTGGCGGACGGAGTTCTTCTTGAAGGTCTCATTGTACCAGTCGGTGGACTGATATTCTCCGGTTCTCCACTTCTCAAGCTCGGCGGCTGAGATGTACTCGGTGGTGCCCATGTTGATGTTGGCGGCATTGCGGAGGTAGTAGTACTCGTAGGCATTGGCCATCCTCACGCGGCTTGTAGGAGATGAAAGTCCCACATTGGCATTGAACTGGAAATGAGCCTTGCCGGTCTTGGTACCGGACTTGGTGGTCACGATGATCACACCGTTGGCGGCGTTGAGTCCGTAGATGGCTGCGGAGGCGTCCTTGAGGACTGAGATGCTCTCGACATCCTCAGAATTGAGCCTGTTGAAGTCAGCGGAGGTACGGTTGATACCGTCGATGATGTACAAAGGTGCACCGAAGCCACGGACATTGATGGAACTGTCGAAGTCACCCGGAGTACCTGTCTGGTTACGGATGTTCAATCCGGAAACCTTACCCTGGAGTTTGTTCACGATACCTGTCGCAGTAGTGGCCGCAATGGCCTTGTTGCTGACATTGGAGATGGCGCCTGTGAGGTTGGCCTTCTTCTGGGTACCGTAACCTACTACTACGGATTCCTCGAGATTCTGCATATCAGACTGCAGAGTGATTCGGTAATTTGTTTTTGCTGATGCGTTGAAAGAGTAGTTCACATAGCCGATGCAGGCTACTGCGACGGGTGCTCCCGCAGGAGCGTCCATCGTGAACGAACCGTCAGCCTCAGTCATTGTACTGTAGGCGGTATTGTCGGTGACATAAATCATGGCGCCCACCACGGGAACACCGGAGTCATCGAACACTTTACCGCCGAGTGCGACAATCTTCGCATCACCCGCAGGTGCAGGCGATGCGGCCGGTGCGGCAAAAGACACCGCTGACACCGCTGTCAGAAGTGCCATGGAAAGCGCCAGCCTCAAAGTTCTGATCACATTCATGTGGTTATAAATTTTTTGGTTAGATATTCTTTTTTCGCCTATGTCAAATGACAATAGGCCAATTAGCATATATTTGACAAATATAAGCAATTTTTTTGTTATTCCGTCCGGCAAATGCACAAAAAACCGGAATCCCGAAGGACTCCGGTTCAAATTCCGGAAGATGGCGGATTACTCGGCCACGATAGTGTATTTGACTGTGGCCTTGATATCCTTGTAGCACTTTACAGAAGCCTCGTAGGTTCCGAGAACCTTGGCGTCTGCGGCCACTGTGATGTTCTTCTTGTCAACCTCCACACCTGCGGCTGAAAGAGCCTCCGAGATGGCAGCGGCTGTGATTGAACCGTAAATCTTGCCTTCCTCGCTCACCTTGGCGGCAACAGTAAGTTCGGTAGCTGCGAGCTTTGCTGCAAGAGCCTCGGCATCAGCGCGGAGAGCAGCCTCCTTGTGGGCTCTCTGGCGGAGATTCTCGGCGTGAATTTTCTTTGCGGTGGGAGTGGCCATGATGGCATATCCCTGAGGAATGAGGAAGTTGACGGCGTAACCGTTCTTAACCTTTACGATATCGTCTGCGTTGCCAAGATGTGCAACGTCTTTCTTAAGAATGATCTCCATAGTCGTGCCTCCTTATTTCAAAAGATCGGTTACATAGGGAAGAAGAGCGAGGTGACGTGCACGCTTGACAGCCTGGGCCACTTTCCTCTGGAACTTGAGTGAAGTACCGGTGATGCGGCGGGGAAGAATCTTACCCTGCTCGTTGAGGAACTTCTTGAGGAACTCTGCGTCCTTGTAATCAACATATTTGATACCTGCCTTCTTGAAACGGCAGTATTTCTTCTTTCTCACCTCTACTGTAGGAGGATTGAGATAACGGAATTCAGTTGTCTGTGCCATAATGTATTCCTCCTTGATTATTCAGCCTTGGCGGCTTTGTTGTTCCTGCGGCGCTCTGCATAGGCGATGGAGTGCTTGTCCATGGCGAATGTGAGGAACCTGATGATACGGTCGTCACGGCGATACTGGGTCTCGAGAGTGTCGATGAACTGAGTGTCAGCCTTGAACTCGATAAGATAATAAAAGCCTGAAGTCTTCTTCTGGATGCTGTAGGCAAGCTGCTTGAGACCCCAGTCCTCCTGATACACGATTTCACCGCCGTTCTTGGTGATGAGATCAGTGTACTTGGCAACCGCTTCCTTCATCTGAGAGTCAGACAAAACGGGAGTTGCAATGAAAACGGTTTCGTACTGTTTGATCATAATTTGTTAATAATTAAATGTTTATATCCCAACGGGAGAGTAAGTGTCCACAATCGGGACGGCAAAGTTAATAATTTTTCATTTTCCACCAAAATTTTCAAGAAGACGCAATCGGGCCGCCTGCTCCCGGGTGACGACTCCTCTTCTTAGCAGGGAGTCCGCCCGCCACGCGCTTTCGGGATTATGCTCCCGGTACAGGACAATCGCCCTGGCCAGAGTCCAACTCCTTATATAAGGATGAAGGCGGAGCGAATCGGCCGGGAGGCTCCAAAGCGGATAGCGGTACGGTTTCCGCACCTCTATCAAATCTTCAAATGCGGCATATTTCACGCTGTCTATCTTCCAGATATCCATCAGTTGTTCCTTGCAGGTATAGCCGCCGAGCTCCGTCCTGTAAGAGACCATTTTCGAAGCGAACCAGCCGCCTATCCCGGGCAGTGCATCGAAAGCGGCCGAGTCCGCCTCATTGATATCGGTCAGGGGAATTTCAATGAAAGGTTCCAGCCGGGAATACATTTCATCCGAGACGACAAAACTTCGGGCGAAATCCTCCCTGCGGCGGAAGCGGCCGCCCTTGGAGCGGTAGGACACAATGGACGACGCCTGCTTCGGAGTGAATCCCAACCGCATAAGTTCATCTTCCGAAACGGTGTTGGGATTGAAGGCGAACAGTTCCGGCTGAGTCCTCGGCACACTCTGCCGGACGGAGCGGGCGAGCCTTTCGTGGGAGGCCTCGCGGCGCTGCACCTCAAGGCGGACAGCCGGTTTGTCAGAAGGATGCGGAGAACCGTCCGTCACAGGCTCTTCAGCGCCAGACGCAACATTGTCATTTTCAATATATTTTACAATATAAACAGTGTCGGGGGCATCCCGTCCCGCCACTATGTGAAGCACCGCCGCGCGGTGGATGAAAAGAGCCGCGTCGAACCCGACGACAAGAAAGACAAAGGCTATCGCTCCGAGTCGGAACGAGCCCGCAAGACCGTCCTTGCCGACGGCCTTCGATTTTCGGAATTTCATATATCTCCCCCTCGGAAATCCCTCCCCGCCTTATACTCAGTCTGTCTTTTCTTTTCCTCCGACAACTATCACGATTTCCCCCTTGGGTTCGTGCTCCCTGTACCACTGCGCAACCTCCACAAGGGAGCCGCGCCGGTGCTCTTCGTGAATCTTGCTGATTTCCCTCGCCACACTGCAGGGCCTCTCACCGCCGAAGACTTCCGCAAACTGCTCCAGTGTCTTCACCAGACGGTAGGGAGACTCATAGAACACCATTGTCCGCGCTTCCTGTGCAAGAGCGCGCAATCTGGTCTGGCGCCCCTTCTTCTGGGGAAGGAATCCCTCGAAGCAGAAGCGGTCGCACGGAAGGCCGGAACTGACTATCGCCGGTATGCAGGCAGTGGCGCCGGGCAGGGTCTGGACCTCGATTCCGGCCGCCGCACATTCCCTGGCGAGCAGGAAACCCGGGTCGCTGATTCCCGGGGTCCCGGCATCGCTGACGAGAGCGACCGAAAGTCCTTCGGAAATCTTTTCCTTCAATGATGCCACAGTATTGTGTTCGTTGTACTTATGATGGGCCTGAAGGTGTGCGGAGATGCCGTGGTGATGAAGCAGATTGCCAGTCGTGCGGGTATCCTCCGCGAGGACAAGATCCACCGAGCGAAGGACTTCCAGCGCCCGGAGTGTAATGTCGGCCATATTTCCGACCGGGGTCGGGACTATATACAATATCCCCTTTTTGTCCGATAATTGTTCCATATTGTCAGAGTTGCAAAATCTTTCAAAGTTTTGACTTTTTGAAGTCCACTTTCGGCGAAAAATTCGTACCTTTGGAAGATTTAAAGCAAAAGTAAGAAAATGTTTTTGGAAAATTGCAAGAAAGCGGGGTCCATTGAGGTCATTTGCGGCTCAATGTTCTCCGGCAAGACAGAGGAACTGATACGCAGAATGAAAAGGGCACAGTTCGCCAAGCAGAAGGTCGAAATCTTCAAGCCCGCCATCGATGTAAGATACTCCGAGACAAATGTAGTCTCACACGATGCACACAGCATCCCCTCCACACCTGTAAAATCTTCCAAAGAAATTCTGAGCCTTGCCTCCGGCGCCGAAGTTGTCGGAATAGACGAGGCTCAATTCTTTGATGACGGTATAGTCGAGGTGGCGCAGAATCTGGCCGACAAGGGCGTCAGAGTCATTGTGGCCGGACTCGACACCGACTTCCTCGGCAAGCCCTTCGGGCCCATGCCGTCCCTGATGGCGATTTCCGAAGATGTTCTCAAAGTCCACGCGATATGCGTCAGGTGCGGCAGTCCGGCCAACCACTCCTACAGGCTGGACCGCAGCAGCAGGGACCTCGTGGTCCTCGGCGAGAAGGACGTGTACGAGCCTCTGTGCCGTCACTGTTACAACAAGGCTATGAAAATAAACCAATAATAATCACAATTCAATTATGGCAAGTGTAGTTATTATGCCCAAACAGGGGCAATCAGTTGAAAGCTGCATAGTCGGCGAATTCAAGAAGAAAGTCGGCGACAAGGTTGCAGTGGGAGATGTACTTTTCTCTTATGAGACAGACAAGGCATCTTTCGAGGAAGAAGCTAAAGTTGAAGGAACAGTTCTCGCCGTCTTCTACAAGGATGGTGACGAGATCCCGTGCCTGACCAACGTCATGGTTATCGGAAACGCAGGCGAAGATTTCGCCCAGTACGCTCCGGACGGAGCAGCTCCTGCAGCGGCACCCGCAGCCGGGACTCCGGCAGCAGCGCCCGCAGAGGCACCCGCAGCACCCGAGGCTCCCGCAGCCGTCGAAGTTCCCAAAGGCCAGGTAGTGGCCGGTGCTCCGGTTTCCCCCCGCGCAAAAGCTCTCGCAGATAAGAAAGGAATCGACACCGCCCAGGTGGCAGGTTCAGGCCCTCACGGCCGCATCATCGAAAGGGATATCCAGGCAGCCGCCGAAGGCAAGGTTCTCACAGGTCTCGCAAAGGCTGTGATGGCAGAAGGCGGAAAGGCAGCCCCCCAGGCCGGCAGCGGTCTGGCAGGCACAGTCAAGGCCGGCGACCTCAAGGTATGGCAGCCCAACCACACTGACATCGCAGGCGAAGGCGCGGAATTCGAAGTCGTGAAGATGAACAACATGCGCAAACTCATTGCGAAGTCCATGTACAATTCACTCCAGAATTCAGCCCAGCTCACCCACATGCTCGGAGCCGATGCCCGCAAGGTTCAGGCACTGCGCAAGAAAGCCAAGAAGGCTCTCGAGGAAGGTACTATCGACACCAACATCACCATCAACGATTTCGTATGCTATGCAGTGATCAAGGCTTTGAAGAAGTTCCCCAACCTCAACTCACACTGCCTCGGCGACGCGATGCGCATCTTCAAGGCCGTCAATCTCGGCTGCGCTGTCGATACTGAGCGCGGACTCATGGTTCCCGCAATTCCTCATGCCGACGAACTCAACATCGTCGGTCTGAGCAAGCAGCTCAAGAAGATTGCCGAGGATGCCAAGAAAGGCTGTGTCAATCCCGACCTCCTCTCTCCCGAAGCTGCCTCATTCACAGTTTCCAACCTCGGCGGATTCGGTGTCGAGTGGTTCACTCCCATCATCAATGTTCCCCAGAGCGCCATTCTCGGTGTGGGCACCATCGTTCCCCGTCCGAAGGACCTCGGAGCAGGAGTTGTGGCTTTCGTTCCCTACATGAGCCTCAACCTCACTTATGACCACCGCGCAATTGACGGCGGCGAGGCCACCCGTTTCCTCAAGCAGGTCGCAACTGAAATCGAAAATCTCGAAGTTGAATTTTAATTTGATTGCAATATGTACGATTTAGCAGTTTTAGGTGGAGGCCCGGGCGGATATGTAGCCGCCGAGCGCGCAGGCGCAGCAGGCCTCTCAGTAGTTCTTTTCGAAAAGAAGGAGCTCGGCGGTGTATGTCTCAATGAAGGCTGCATCCCTACCAAGACTCTTCTCTACAGCGCCAAAGTCTATGACTATTCACGTCATGCAGACAAATACGGTGTCAATGTGCCCGAGTCCGGCATCGACTTCGGCAAGATTGTTGACCGCAAGGAAAAGGTCGTCAAGAAACTCGTCGGCGGCGTGGGTGCCAAGATGAGAGGTGCCAAGGTCACCGTCGTGAAATCACAGGCCGTCATCAAGAGCCGCAGCGCCGAAGGCATAGTCATCACAGCTGACGACAAGGAATTCGTGACCCGCAATGTGCTCATCTGCACCGGCAGCGAGGCCGCAGTTCCTCCGTTCCCCGGGCTCAAGGAAGCCGGCGACGTGATTGTCACCAACCGCGAGATTCTCGCCCTGCGCGAGCAGCCCAAGGATATCGTCATCATCGGCGGCGGTGTCATCGGTATGGAATTCGCGAGCTTCTACAATTCAATCGGCACCAATGTCACTGTTGTGGAAATGCTTCCCAAGATTCTCGGTCCCCTCGACAATGAGATAAGCGCAATGCTTCAGGGCATCTACGCGAAGCGTGGAATCAATTTCTGCCTCAAGTGCAAGGTTACAGGAATTGAAGGCAATACTGTAGTATATGAGGATCCCGAAGGAAAGACCGTGAAGGTTTCCGGAGACAAGATTCTTGTCAGCGTCGGCCGCAGGGCCAACTTCCAGGGCATCGGCCTTGAGAACATCGGCGTCGAGCTCGCTCTCAACCCTGCAGGCAGGCCTTACGGCATCAAGGCTGACGAGCACATGAGGACCAATGTTCCCGGCGTATATGCCGCAGGAGCCGTCACCGGTTTCTCAATGCTCGCACATACCGCCTCCCGCG
>JAKSKQ010000006.1 GCA_024401675.1 Bacteroidales bacterium
CCAAGTGGGAGAGTAGGTCGCCGCCGCGCTTTTATAAAAAGAGGTCATTTGAATCAACTTCAAGTGACCTCTTTTTTCAATACGCTCACTTTGCGCAAAACGCGAGTCACTCGCGTTTTGCGCAAAGTCTCGCTCTAGACGAATCTGAGGAATTTGTTGCGGGCAAGCATGCAAGCACCGATAGGGCCGCTCTTTCCGCCGAGAACTGAGAGTTCCACCTTTGTGTCCCTGCTCACGATATGAAGGGAATGTTTGTTGATAGCCGTGCGTACAGGGAGCAGTATATATTCTTTCGCCTCTGCAAGACGTCCTCCAAGGATTACCAGTTCGGGATTGAATATGTTGATAAGTCCTGCGATTGCCTTGCCGAGTTCATCACCTACCTGCTCCACAACTTCAAGTGTAAGAACATCTTCTTCCTTGATTGCATCAAGAATGTCATCGAGTGATATTTCCTGTTTGCGCTTGTATTTTGTACTCAGACATGATGCCCGTCCTTCATCAAGCTTTTCCAGGATGATGCGGTGGATGGCAGATCCGGAAGCCCCTGTCTCAAGACACCCTGTCTTGCCGCAACGGCAGATGAGATTGTTGTCCAGCATCGGGAAGTGTCCGATTTCTCCGGAGTATCCGCTCTTTCCGTAGAAGAGTTTCTTGTCGATAATGAGCCCCATTCCGAGACCCCAGCTGACATTGAGGAACAACATGTCGCGGACTGCATGTTCTGTGTGAGTGTATTCTCCGTAGCACATCGCGCGAGAGTCGTTCTCGATTGCGACCGGTTTTCCAAGGAAGCTGGTGAGAATTTCATCCACCGGCCTTTCCTTGTCAAGGTCGTATGCGAAACTGTATCCGAGTTCAGGATTAACTCGTCCTGAAAGGCTGATGCCGTAAGCCAGGATTTCTTCCTTATTTATATGCAGAGAAGTCGTGACTTTGTTGATGCAGTCGCAGAAATTCCCCAGAGAAGAACGTGTGTTTTCAAGTTTGAAATTGATGTTGTCCTGATATCCGATGACATTTCCGATGAAATTGGAGATGGCTACCTTCAGGTGATCCTGTGTCACTTCGACCCCGACCATATATCCGGCATCCGGATTGAGACCGAAAACATTGGGCTTGCGTCCCCCGGCAGTGTCAATTTTCCCCTTTTCGATTATCAGCCGGTCTTCGACCAACTCGTCGATGAACTTTGTCGTGGTCGGAATACTGGTTTTGACCTCCTTGCTGATATGTGCAATTGTGAAGTGGTCACCGGAGGTGAGCATTTCAAGAATTTTGCGTTTTAAGACGAAATTTTTCTCTCCGTCGTGGTCCAGATAACTTGGTTTCATGAATTAATGCAGTTTCTTCGCACTATTTTTTAAAAATGCGGCGCAAAGTTAGAAAAATTTTATTAAATCCATTTAAATATTTTTATTAATTTTAACTAATTTTGTCCAACGATAAGTTAGGGATATGGATACCGGAATTTTGACCAGAATGCAGAACCTGTGCTCCAGACGCGAGTGCTGTTCGAGTGATTTGAAAGTGAAAATCAAGTCGGCTCTTTCCAAGTCCGGTCAGACCGCCTCGGATGCAGATGTCGGGCAAATCCTTGATTCCCTCCGGAAGGACGGATTCTTCAGCGACGCACGCTACGCCTCGGCTTTTGCAAGGGACAAAGCCCTCCTTGACGGGTGGGGCCCGATAAAAATAACGGCAGCGCTTTCCGCGAAAGGCATTTCCGGAGACATCGCGGCTGAGGCTGTCGAAGAAGCCTTTTCCGATTCCAAATCTGCCGACCGCCTTTCCAAAATTCTGGCATCTAAAGCCCGAACCCTCTCCGGTGACCCGCAGAAAGAACTCAAACTCATCCGTTTCGCCCTTGGCCGGGGCTACAAGTATGAACAGGTGAAAAATCTAATTCACGGAATCTCCTTCGACTAAGGTCGGTGCAAGTTTTATTTGTGAAGTCACTTTCTTCCCTCCTTTAAGCCTGCTGATGAGAATCCTGACTGCGATAGCCGCCATATCTGCCATCGGCTGGTTGATGTGGGCTATTTTCCTTTCGGATGTCCGGAATGAATAAACGTTGTCGAAAGATACAATCGAGATGTCCCTGCCTATTTCAAGTCCGTGTTCTTCCATCGCCTTCAGGGTGCCCTGGAGAATGGTGTTGCTGTTGGCGAAAATCGCCGTCGGTCTGTTTTTGCTCGAAATCAGCTTCTTCATTGACATGTATCCGTTATCAATTGAAAATTCATTCCCTTCTATTTCAATGAATTTTACAAGCCCGTTGTCCGACATCGCATCCCTGTAACCTCTCACACGCTCAATGTTGGGAAGTGATGAGGACTTGCCCTGGATGCAGGCGATTTTGCTGTGTCCAGCGTTGATGAGCCTTTCCACAGCCATGCGCCCGCCTATATAATTGTCAACTGTTACATAAGGGAGGCTTGTGTTCAGGAAAAATCTGTCAAGCATCACTACCGGGCAGTAGTTTCTGTCAATGCTTTCAAGGAAAATCTGCTCGTCCTCCCCATTGCCGCAAGGAACTGCAATGATTCCGTCCACACCTTTTGACACCAAGGTTGATACATTGTCCCGGCATATGTGGCTGTTTTCCATAGTGTCCATGATTACAGTAGTGTAGGGCGTCTTCTGAATGCTTGAAATCACATGGCTGGCCAATTCGGCGAAGAACGGATTGGATACGGAGGGAAGCAGCAGACCGATCAATTCGCTTTTGTGTGTCTTGATGGTCCTGGCAATCAATTTGGGAGAGTATTTGCTCCGGCGCGCTTCTTTCAGTATGATTTTGACAGTACTTTCAGGAATCCTGCACTCCTGAGCCCTGCCGCCAAGAACTCTCGAAACTGTGGCGGTCGAGAACCCCGTTTTCTCGGCAATTGAGGACAATGTGATTTTTTTCATGCGACAAATATAAATATTGCGCATTTTTTGCGCAAATTTTTACTGCAAATTGCATATTTGGCATGCAATTTATGTATGTTGTTGCGTGAATAGGGTAAATTTGGATTGTAACCACAATTCTGTCTCATGATATGAAATCCAAACTGTCTGTATTAGCATTTCTGCTTTTGACTATATATTCATATGCTCAGAACGTCAGCCGGGGGACAGTCCTCGACCAGCAGCGACAGGTCATCGCGGGCGCGGCAGTAGTTGTGAAATCCGCCGACGGCGGAATCCTCAACGGGACTGTAACAGAAGTTGACGGAACATTTGAAATCAATACTCTTCCTTCCGACATTCTGGAAATCAGCTGCATAGGATTCGAGACCATGACGGTCAAGGCTTCGGATAACCTCTCGTCACTGGTTCTTGTCCCGGACAATAAATTTCTTGAAGAAGTCGTGGTGGTCGGCTATGGCACTCAGAAGAAGGTGAATCTTACAGGAGCGGTAGCCGCCGTGTCGTCCGAGGTGTTTGAGGATAAATCGACAGGTTCTGCCGTCCAGATGCTCCAGGGAGCGATGCCGAATGTCAATATCCAAGTGAATTCCGGTACTCCGGGAGCCTCCGGTACCATTACTGTCCGCGGCATCGGGTCCGTGAATTCCAGTTCGCCGCTCATCCTCATAGACGGAACTCCCGGTGAACTCAGTCAGGTTGGTCCCGGCGATATCGAGTCGGTGTCAGTGTTGAAGGATGCCGCAAGTGCCGCCATATATGGTTCAAGGGCTGCATTCGGAGTTATTCTTGTAACGACAAAAAATGCTGCCAAGGGCCGGTCCAAGGTTTCATACAACAATTACTTTTCATTTTCCACTCCTACAGTTTCAACAGATTTTGTGTGGCAGGGCTATGACCATGCGTATATATTCGACACCTCCTATTTCGGACAGAAAGGCGTGATGGGAGCCGCTACCGGTCTGACTTCTGCGGATTATGAGCAACTTCTTCTCCGCCGGAATGATTATGTGGAAGATCCGTCCCGCCCCTGGGTGGTCGAGGATGAGGATGGAAAATATCATTACTGGGGTAACTTCGACTGGTGGAAATATCTCTACAAGACATGGACTCCGTCCCAGTCGCACAGCATCAGTGTGTCCGGAGGTACGGACAAGGTCACTTACTATGTGTCGGGAAACTACTACACTAAAGACGGCTTCATGCGCAATGCCGACGAAAAATACCGTCAGTTCTCTCTCAACGCCAAAATCAACGCCCAGGTTTACAAGTGGCTGAAGATTTCGAACAACACGTATTTTTATGACAGTGAACATGCATTCCCTGGGGAGAATGCTTCCAATGCGATGTTCGCCCGCACCAATATCAATTGCGCTCCCTATTATGTTCCAATAGGTCCCGACGGAAACTATTCCGGAATGATGGCCTGCGGAAAAATACTCAATGAAGGCCGGATCGCCGACATCGAGGGTGGTGTTTCCCGGGGAAATGTGGCGAAGAGAATGTTCAAGAACACTTTTGCCTTGTCGGTAACACCGGTCAAAGGCCTGTCAATCAATGCCGATTATACATTTTCCTTCGCGATGCAGGACAATTGGAAAAGGCAGGGCCTGGTCTATGTGTCCACAGGATACGCCGGCAAGACGCAACTGAGTACATCCACGGCGCATAAAACTGACTATTATGAGAAGGAGATGACTTTCGATCCGCAGCATGTCGTCAATGCCTACGCCACATATGACGGGCACTGGGGAAAGCACAACTTCTCGGCTACCGCCGGAATGAACTACGAAAAGAAACAATATCACACTCTGTACGGCTACAGGACGGATGTGATGTCTGATTCTCTCAATGACCTCAATCTCGCGACCGGAGGTGTCACAATTGATGACAACGGTAAGATTGTCGGCGAGATCAAGGCCACCGGAGGAGCAAAAGCCTATCAGCTCATGGGCTTTTTCTTCAGGGCGGATTACAACTTTGACGAACGCTATCTGATTGAACTCAACGGCCGTGCCGATGGTTCCTCCAAATTCTTCTCGAAGAACAGATGGGGCTTCTTCCCGTCAATATCAGGGGCCTGGCGCATCAGTCAGGAGCATTTCATGAAGAATGTCCGTCCCATCACCAATCTCAAGATCAGGGCATCTTACGGAATCCTTGGAAATCAGCTCGGAGTTGATACATATCCCTATGCGGTGATTTCACAGAAACAGTCGGACTATATCATTGACGGCAATCTGGCTTATTATCTCACCGCTCCGAAACCTGTGGCGGGAGATTATACATGGGAAAAAGTGGCAACTGCCAATGTCGGCCTTGACCTCGGTATGTTCAAGGGACGTCTGAATTTGTCGGCTGACTATTTCGTGAGGGATACCTACGATATGTTTGTCGATGGCGTTACCCTTCCGGGCGTGTATGGTGCCGACCCTCCGCGCCAGAATGCCGGCAGCATGCGCACCTTGGGCTGGGAACTCTCAATCGGCTGGAAGGATAATGTCCGCCTTGCCGGAAGCGATTTCAGTTATGAGGTGTATGCCAATCTTGCCGATGCCGATTCATGGATTACCCACTATCAGGGCAACGATGCGAAACTCCTGTACGATGAGAGCGGCGCTTCGATGTATTATGAGGGAATGCATATCGGCGAAATATGGGGATACCGTACCGGAGGCCTTTTCGTCAATGACGATGATGCAAAGAAATGGACCGGCAAGGTCAATCAGACTTATGTGATGAGGGATGTATATGAGAAATCAGTCGGAGACTGGGCTGTCGCCAGAGGAGGTGACCTCCGATATCTTGACATCGACGGCGACAAGGTGATTTCTGACGGTTCCAAGACTCTGGCAGATCACGGGGATCTCGATATCATCGGCAATTCCACCCCACGGTACACATTCAGTTTCGGCGCTGGCTTCTCGTGGTACGGAGTTGATTTTTCAATCATGTTCCAGGGAGTCGGGAAATGTGACATTTATCCCAACAAGGAAATGGAGAAGTTCTGGGGCTCCTGGGGCCGGGTGAATTCCGCTTTCCTTCCTTCCGGTCTTGCTTCCCAGGCCAGAAGCGCAGACAACCCCGACAGTTATTTCCCGGCACTCGAACGTGGCGGCGCGGCATATCTGGACAGGGGACAGCTTACGACGGTGAATGACAATTACCTTCAGAGCCTCGCATATATCAGATTGAAGAATCTTTCCATCGGATATACATTCCCGGACAAATGGATGAAAAAAATCCATATCCAGAGGCTGCGCCTGTATGCCGCCGGTGACAACCTTGCATATCTTTCTCCGTTCCACACCAGATTCGTGGATCCGGAGCAGGCTATGGCTTCAAGCGATGCCCGTGTGTATCCATTTTCAAAGACCTTCACTTTCGGACTTAACCTGACATTCTGATGAGTAACATGAAACATATTTTCAATATACTTTCCGCCGCGGTGGTCATTGTCTGGGCCAATTCATGCAATCTTGATGAATTTCCCCAATCCCAACTTTCTCCGGAAAACACTTTCCGTACCGAGACGGAACTTCAGTATTACCTCAACGGACTATATGCATCCATGTCTTCTTATGTAAAGGGCGGGGTGCTTGAAATTGCGGACAACGGAGTGCTTCCGACACTGCCCACCTATCTGACAGGCCAGCGCAGCCCGAGCCGTGATGCCGGAGACTGGGACTGGTCCGATCTGAGAAAAGTCAACATTTTCCTCAAATATTCAGTCAATTGCAAGGATGAGGCAGCCAGACGGAAATATGAGGCTGTCGCCAAATGCATCAGGGCCAATTTCTATTACGATAAACTCAAGACTTTCGGCGGAGTTCCGTGGTACGACAAGGTGCTTGAATCGGATGATCTTGAACTTTACAAAGCTCGGGACAGCCGGGACAAGATTGCGACTCATATCCTCGAGGATCTCGACGAAGCTATCAAGTACGGTCCTGCCGAACGTAAACTCAATGAAGTCACCAAATGGACGGCTCTGGCCCTGAAAAGCCGTTTCTGCCTGTTCGAAGGTACATTCAGAAAATATCACGGCCTCGAAAACGCCGACTTCTTCCTTGGCGAGTGTGTGAAGGCTTCCACCGAACTCATAGCCTCGGACAAATACCGTATTGACCGCGGGAACGGAATTTCCACCGCATACAGGGATTTGTTCGCCCAGCCCGAGACCGGCGATGCTTCCATGACGGAGGTTATACTTGCAAGGTCATATTCCACTGCGCTTGGAGTCAAGCATGACATAAATTACAGAATAAACAACATTTCCGGCAGCCAGTATGGACTGGACAAGGCCTTCATCGACACATACCTGATGAAAGACGGAAGCCGTTTCACGGATATTCCCGGATACGGGAAAAAAACTATTGTGGAAGAATGTATTGACAGGGACCCGCGCCTGGCACAGACCATCCGTACTCCGAATTTTGTCCGTGCAGGAGAGTCTTCCACGAAGCTTTCAAACATGCAATCCGCAATCAAGGTCGCGTCCACCGGGTATATGCCTATCAAATATGTTCAGTCGTCGGCCCATGATGCACAGACTCAGAATGACAATGACCTCATCGCATTCCGCTATGCCGAGGTGCTTCTGAACTATGCCGAGGCGAAGGCGGAACTCGGGACGCTTACCCAGCAGGACCTTAATATCAGCATAAAACTGATACGGGACAGGGTCGGGATGCCTAATCTGGACATGGCTGCGGCCAATGCCGATCCTGATGAAGTTCTTGCCGCCATGTATCCTCTGGTGGACGGCGCCAACAAGGGTGTGATTCTGGAAATCAGACGTGAACGCCGTGTGGAACTTGTGATGGAAGGACTGCGCTACGATGACCTTATGCGCTACAAGGCCGGCGCGCTTATGACAGCGAGAAACCGCGGAATATATGTGCCTGAGGTCAGCGGCGTTATCGGCTACAGCCTGACTGACATGTCCGATGCAAGTTGGAGCCCCGCCTCCGGTAACTTTTTCTTCTTCACGTCCGGAAATATTCCTCCCCAGGAGAACAATTCCATGGAGGTCGGGACTTCGGTGTTCCTGATGGATGAGAGCGGTAACCTGGGCAATATCGGCAATAAGGTGATAAGCAGCCATATAAATAAAGTATGGAACGAAGACCGCGACTATCTTGCGCCGATTCCTGTGGAACAGTTGAAAATCAACCCTGAACTCAAACAGAACCCTCTATGGAACTAAAGCGCAGATACATAATTGCCGTCATGGCTCTTCTCGCCGCCTCGGTATCTCTTCCGGCTCAGAAAATGGTGCTGGAGAACGGCATTGTCGTCGAAGGCCAGTGGCCGCCGAAACTCAAGATGAACTATTCCCCGATGGATATCCCATACATGCGGACCAGACCTCAGACCGTGTCCATAGATTGTGGCAGACAACTTCTCGTGGATGACTATCTGATTGAGTCCTCAAGTTTGAAGAGGGTGGCGCACCAGCCTGTCAAATACGTGGCCAATCCTATTCTCAAGCCCGAGACCCCTCTTGAGATGGGGCACAACGGCAATCCCGGAGCAACCGCCAAGGACGGCGGTGTGTGGTGGGACCCTCAGGAGAACATTTTCAAAATGTGGTATGAGGCGGGTTGGCTCAATGTGATGACCTATGCCACCAGCACTGACGGAATCCACTGGGAGAAACCTCTCGTGAATGAGGAAAAAGGGGACAATTCGATTGTTGATGAAATCCCGGCCGACTCTTCAACTGCCTGGCTGGACCTTTTCACGGACAATGACAGTGAGCGGTACAAGATGTTCCTCCGCTCCCCGAATTCAGTACCCGGTTCTCCTGTACGCTACAAGACCGGATGGTGTATGACTTCTCCCGACGGAATCAATTGGGACAAGAGGGTAGAGACCGGCCCCTGCGGGGACAGGAGCACCATCTTCTATAATCCTTTCATAGGCAAATGGGTTTACAGTATCCGCAATAACGGAAAGGTTGACAATGTGTCTATCGGCCGCTACCGTTGTTATCTCGAAGCGGAGGACTTCCTTGAAGGGGCGTCCTGGAAAAAGAAAGACCTTGCTTTCTGGATGGGGGCCGACAGCCTTGACACTCCAGATCCGGCCATCGGAGACGCTCCTCAGTTGTATAATCTTTCCGCTGTGGCGTATGAGGGGCTTATGATAGCCCTTCCTCAGATACATCTCGGACCTTCCAATAAGGCATGTGCTGAAAAAGGTACGCCCAAAATCACTGAACTCAAAGTTGCCTACAGCCGTGACGGATTCCATTGGGACCGTCGGGATCGCGAAGTGTTCATCAGGGCCGAGCGAGAACCGGGTTTCTGGGACAGGGGATATGTACAATCCACTGGAGGCCTTTTCAATATTGTGGGCGATCAGCTTTGGTTCCACTATATAGGCTTTTCCGGAAAGGAGACAATGCTTTCGGATGAACTTGACTTCAACGGAATGCACTACGGCGGCTCTGTGGGACTGGCGGTCCTCCGCCGTGACGGCTTTGTGTCACATGAGGCGTCCGGCACGCCTGGCGAACTTGTCACATGCAATGTGTCTTTCTCCGGCAAATATCTTTTCGTGAATGCCGATTGTCCTCAGGGACGCCTGAAAGTGGAAATTCTCGACTCTGCCGGAACTGTCATCAAGGCATTCAAAGCGTCAAGGTGCAAGCCCTTCAAAGGCGATTCCACAATTGCCTCAATACGCTGGAGGGGCCGCTCCGACCTCGGTGAACTTGCCGGGAAACCGGTCAAGTTCCGCTTCATCCTTGAAAACGGGGCCCTGTACTCATTCTGGGTGAGTCCTTCAAAGAATGGGGAAAGCAACGGATTCACTGCCGCTGGTGGCCCGGGATTCACCGGCGGCCGTGACACTGAAGGCATCAGGGCATACAGGAAGGCTGAAAATTATATGATTGAACTAGAATAGAAATAATATGAAAAAGATTTTAACTTTAACATTTTTACTGATTATGTGCGCATGTTCAAACAAGGCCAAATGGCCGTGCGGCTGGGAGGTTGCTCCGGCTGAAACAATTGACAGGACTGAATTGGATAACCATTTTGCCGCCAACACCGAGCGTTGGGTCAAGACATTCGAATTCCTCAAGAACCACGATCTCAAGAACCTTGCCGTCGGCGAGTATGAGATTGTCGGCCGTGAGGCTTATGCGATTGTCAGCGAATATGAGACCAAGGCTCCTGAAAACTGCCGTTTCGAGTCTCACAGGAAGTATATCGATCTCCAGTATATAATTGAAGGAAAAGAAATCATGGGCGTTGCTGCTCCTGAAGGTCTTGAAGTGACCGTTCCTTACGTGGAGGATATCGAATTCTACGGCACTGAAGCGGAAGGCGCCAAGTACGAAGAGGCTACTCCCGAGAAGTTCCTCGTGTTCTTCCCCGACCAGCCTCATCGTCCCTGCATCAGTTGCGACGGTCCCTCACACATTAAGAAGGTTGTTGTCAAAATCCTCTACTAGAAATGAAACTTTCTGAAAAGAAGGCCTATCCCTGGCTTGTGATAATTCTGCTTGTGATTGTGTCACTGCTGAATTATCTGGACCGTCAGATGCTTTCCACCATGAGACCTTTCATGATGGAGGACATCAGGGAACTTGAATCATATACCAATTTCGGACGGCTGATGGCCATATTCCTGTGGATTTATGCGTTCCTCAGCCCTGTGTCCGGCATGATTGCCGACAGACTCAACAGAAAATGGCTCATCGTGGGCAGCCTGTTCGTCTGGTCCGCAGTCACTTGTTCCATGGGATATGTGAAAAGCATCAATACCCTTTATGTCCTGAGGGCTCTGATGGGAATCAGCGAGGCTTTCTATATTCCGGCCGCCCTTTCCCTGGCCGCTGACTATCATCAGGGATCGACCCGCTCCAGGGCAATAGGCATCCTGACATCGGGTGTGTATCTCGGCCAGATTTTCGGAGGATTCGGCGCAACTGCCGCTGCCGCCACTTCGTGGCAGTTCACTTTCAAGGCATTCGGATTGGTGGGAGTACTGTACAGTTTTGTTCTTGTGGGGCTCTTGCGGGAGAAGAAGACATACGATGTGCATAAGTCTGAGCAACTATCTGCTTCACACGACTTGAAACAGTCACTCGGCGGCCTCTCAGTGCTTCTTACCAATGTGGCTTTCTGGGTGATGCTGTATTATTTCGCTGCTCTCAATCTTCCCGGATGGACGACAAAGAACTGGCTTCCGACCCTGCTTTCCGACAGTCTCGGCATGCCCATGGAGAAAGCCGGTCCGATTGCGACAATCTCTCTGGCTCTTTCCTCTTTCTTCGGTGTGTTCATCGGAGGTTGGGTCAGCGACAAATGGGCGGCGAAAACTCTCAAGGGAAGAGTTTACACAAGTGCAACCGGACTCAGCATGATAATCCCGGCCCTCATCCTGATGAATTTCGGACATTCTCTTGGGGCCGCCGTCATCAGCGCTGCCGTGTTCGGCATCGGTTTCGGGATGTATGACACCAACAATATGCCCATCCTTTGCCAGTTCATTCCGTCCCGCTACAGGGCCACAGGCTATGGTCTGATGAATTTCGTCGGTATCGCAGCCGGAGCCGTCATAACCACGGAACTCGGAAAAGCGATGGAATCCGGATATCAGAACTTGATTTTCATCATCATGACGGCATCTGTCGTCCTGGCTGTTGCTCTGGAACTCAAAGTGCTCAACCCCAAAACATTAGATATGACAGAATGAAAAAATCCGTCATCATGATATGCTGCGTCCTGTCGGCTTCGCTGATGGCCCTTCCGGGCTGCGAAAAGAAGCCGAAGGTCAATCCGTGGTACAACCCGTATGAAGAAGAAGAACCCGGACCCCAGCCGGGACCTGGCGGGGATGAGAAAACACTCTACAACGGCATAGTCCTTCCGCAGCAGTGGCCTCCTTCCGGAATCAGCAGCACTGATGACAATCCGATGTCCTGCCCGTGGCTCACATCGGCTCATCCCGATGTCATACCAATTGATGTAGGACGACAACTGTTTGTGGACGATTTCCTTATAGCCGGTACCGATCTTGTACGCACCAGCCACAGGCCGGTGAAATATTCCGGAAATCCTGTCTTCAAGGCCGAATCCGCTGCAGAGACCACCGGTTCCGGTTTTGCAGGTGCGGCTCCGAAGGACGGAGGTATATGGTGGGATCCGGACGAACAGTTGTTCAAAATGTGGTATGAGGCGAAGTGGCTCGGCTCCATGGCTTATGCCACCAGCGTGGACGGCCTCCAATGGAAGCGGCCGGCTCTCTCCGGAGGATCCAATATCATCAATTCCGTTTCTGATCTCAAGGGAAATTCAGTCAGTGTGGTGCTTGATTATGATGCTGCTGACGGATGGCGGTACAAGATGTTTTTCCGTCAGCCGAATGCACAGCAAGCGGACTTCAAGGGCTATACAATGGTTTCCAAGGATGGAATCAACTGGGTCAGCCGCACAAAGACAGGTTATTGCGGTGACCGCAGTACAATGTTCTACAACCCTTTCCGCAAGAAATGGGTGTTCAGCCTGAGAAGTGATGACAAGATGGGCGGATATAACAGCCGGATAGGTCGTGCGCGTTTTTACTACGAGACATCGGATATCATTTCCGGCGCTTCATGGACCTGCCCCTCCGAAGGAAAGGCTGATGCCGTGTTCTGGTGCCGCGCCACAAAATATGATCAGCCGGATAAAAATATCAACATAGCACCCCAGCTCTACAATGTGAATGCTGTCGCCTATGAAAGCCTGATGCTTGGCTGGCATCAGATTCTCGTAGATGAGAATGATGTCGCGATGGCCGCCGGACGTCCCAAGGTTACTGACCTGAAGTTCGCATTCAGCCGCGACGGTTTCAACTGGTACCGGAGCGATTATGACAATGCCATCTCCTCGGCCCGCGTCTCGGGTGCCTGGGACCGCGGCTATGTGCAGTCAGTCGGCGGACTTTGTGCGGTGATGGGCAATCAACTTTGGCTCTGGTATATCGGGTTTGCCGGAACCACGGGCCGTGAAGGGGAGTCTGCAAGCCTTCATTCCAACATGGCACTCGGCCTTGCAGTACTGCGCCGCGACGGATTCGTTTCCATGGACGGCAAAGGCTCGCTTACAACTTATCCGGTCACATTCAAGGGCAAATATCTCTTTGTCAACATCAATTGTCCCTACGGCAATTTCACGGCTGAGGTGCTTGATGAGAAAGGGAACGTGGTTCCCGGCTTCGAAAAGGAGAAGTGCAAGCCTCTCAATGTGGATTCGACTATTGCACAGGTGCAATGGGACGGGAAGTCTGATTTGAGTTCCCTTTCAGAAAAGAAGGTCTGCCTGAGGTTCAGCCAGGACAGCGGCGAATTCTACTCGTTCTGGGTATCCGGCTCCACAAATGGAGAAAGCAACGGTTATGTGGCGGGAGGCGGTCCCGGATTTACAGGCAATATCGATACACAAGGTCTGAATGCCTATGGTAAGACATTGGAAATTCACTGATAAATAGCATATTATGAAAAGATATTCGAAATTGTTCCTCTCTTTAGCCACGATGCTCTTATTCGCATCTTGTGACAAATATGTCGTGCAGTATGTCTGGAACAAGGGCGAAAAAGGGAGTGAAGAAGACCCCGTTGGGGAACTGGTGGAGAAAACTTTTGCCGCCACTCTTGACAAAGGCAGTTTTGCTCAGGCGGACATCATTGATATTTTCTGGGGCAAGACGGCTTTGTCAAGGACGTCCGCCTCTGTGCCGGCGGCTGGAACTTTGGTGAACATCAAGGCGTCCGTAGTTGAGACTTCGGATTATTATGCGGCTCTGGGGAGCAATCCCGACAACGCATATCTCGGGAAAGGAAAACTGAATGTCGTCATTCCTTCCAGCCAGCATGGGAATCTTTCGGAATGCTGTATTGCGGCCGCTCATTCTACAAGCACTGAAACCAATTTCCAGTTTGTCAGACTCAATTCTGTGACGAAGTTCACACTCACCCGCAGTGATGTGGCCCAGGCCGTCGTTCGTGCAACCGATGCCTCCAGCCTCAGCGGTACATGCATGGTTGTCTTCGACGCATCCGGAAAGCCTGCTGCCTCTTTGGAACAGGGCTCCGCTGAAATAAAGGTGCTGCCTTCCAGCGGCGATTTCCTCACTCCGGGAGACTATTATATTGCCATGGCTCCGCTGGGCAAACTTTCAGAAGGCCTTACTTTCAACTGTAAAGGTGCTGACGGAGCCGCGCTGACCAAGCCTTTTCAGGCCAAGGATGTCGAACTTGTCTGTGGTGAAGTCTTTGACGCAGGCGAGGTGGACAAATCTTCCGGTCCCCTGATCCAGAATTATTTCGTGACTCCTGACGGCTGTGGGGACAAGAGCGGAAAAGATTGGGGCAATGCCATGGGCGCGGCTGAAATGAGGTCTCTTCTGTTATATGACGGGACTGACTGTACCGAAAACGCTCTTGCTGTCAATGGCAGGAATTTCCGTTTGAGTGCTGGCACTTATCTTATTCCGGATGAAGGCTTGCAGTTCTGCCCTGTGGCGTTCAATGAGTATGGAGCCGCTGTGACATTCGGAATTTACGGCGGATATCCGGCTTCCTCAACAGGTACCGACATTTCAACTCGTGATATCGTTGCCAATGAGACCGTGTTCTCCGGTTCCGAAAGCGGGGCTTGTCTTGCAGTCGGAGCCTACGCGAATATGACTGTCAACGGAGTCACCTTTACGAAATCCAAAGGATTGTCAGTCAGGAGCGATTTCCCCGGCAAGCCGGAGCCTCGCGCCCTGACAGTATATGACGCTACCGCCGTGGTCAATCTGCAAAACTGCAAGTTCGACCGGAACTCGGAGAATGTGAATAAGGGCGGTGCTGCACTACTTGTCTCCAAGGGTGCCGTATATGCCGAAAATTGCTTGTTCACCGCCAACGAATCCAAGTCGCAGGGTGGCGCCGTGCGTGCCGACAATCAGGAAGACTGCCTCCTGTTCATGCACGGGTGCAAGTTCTATGACAACCGAATCGGTGATAGCGCCACTTACGGAACAGCAATGTTCGCAAGGGGAAGTGTGTGTCTGGACCGCTGTACTTTCTACGGAAACAACGAGAAAGCCGGAGTGAATCAGCCTGTCATCAACTTGAATTACAACTATATCCTTTCCAACAATACAATCATGGGATCTTCAGCCTTCGGTACCGGGACCGGTCTTATCAGAAGTGAGACCAAAACTTCCGACGGATATGTGGGATATTACATAAACAACCGTATCGTCAACATTTCGGATGATATCTCGATGAAGTGTTGGGCGGTTCTTGCCAGCCAGACGGGGCCGACTTCAGGAGGATACAATGTATTTGTGGGCAAGGATGGCGGTATCAGTCACATTGCCAGGTTCCCTTCTGTCGGAACCGATGTCGATACAAATTCCCTTTCCACGACATATTCATTCAATCCGCTGACTTATGAGGTGACCTGGGGCGGGAACATATCCGGCCACAGCGAACCTGATGCGAAGACTGTACTTTCAGGCATACGGTCGGTATCCCCTTCAACGGGAATGTCCGATATCGGTACCCGGTTTGCGGATTGGCTTGTGTCAATCGGAGCCTTGTAAAAATGACAAAATTCAACCATATCATCCATATCACATTATGAAAACCAAAAAACATTACTTTTCTCCAGATTTGGAAAAAGTTGCTCTTGCCGGTGCATCACTCGTCTGCACCAGCACGGAAGAATCATCATTCACTGATGCTCAGAACGAGGGTTTGGTAATTGACACTTTCCAGTGGTAAAAAAACAGAAAGCTATGAGAAAATCATTTGTATTTCTTGCCGCTGCAGTAGCATTTGCAGTGTCATGCAATAAGGAAAATCTTCCTGCATCAAACGATAATCAGACTGTATTCTCCGCAACACAGGAGATTACCAAGACTACTCTTGAAGATGGCGGCGCAGTCAATTGGGTGGCCGGAGACAAGATTAAAATCTTCTGGAACGGAGGCGAGGCTGTCGCTCAGGCGGCAACAACCGGCGCAACGACTACTTTCTCAGCTTCAGTCGCCCAGTCCGACAAGTACTATGCTGTCTATCCCAGCCTCTCGGCTTCCATTCCCGCCGAGACAACTGATTATGATTTCCAGATAGTGGTTCCCAAGACTCAGCACGGAACTTTCGCCGAGGCTAACGTATCAGTTGCCGTAACTGACGCGGCTACCAAGAAACTTTCGTTCAAGAATGTGGATGCCATTGTCTGCTTCACTCTTACCCGCAGCGACCTTAAGGAAGTAAGATTCCGTCCGGCTCCTGACACCAAGATTGTAGGCAAGACTTCCGTCAAACTTGGAGATGGCGGTATTCCGTCAGTAGTGGGCGCCGAGAATGTCGAAGCCATCGTGACCCCCGCATCCGGCGACACTTTCGCCCCCGGTAAATATTATATTGCCGTTGCTCCGATTACATGCGAGCAGGGTTTCCAGTTCAAGATGACAAAGACCGACGGCAGTGCGATTCCTCCCAAGACATCCTCCAAGAACTTCAGCTTCACCCGTTCCCATATAATGGACTTCGGTGTGATTGACGATACGGTTCCGACGGAGAAAGTGCTTTATACCACTGTATCCGGCGCCGGTACCAAAGACGGTTCAAGCTGGACCAACGCCTTTGATGTTGCAGCCTTGAGGGCCGCCCTTGTTTCCGGTGAGGAACTCGGCAATGTGACTATCAAAATGGCCGGCGGTACATATGTACTCAACAACGATTCAGAGAAATTCCTTTCCCTTGCACATGAATCAAAGGATGTCAGGATTGAGGGCGGATACAATCCTTCCGACGGTACCCGCAATGTCGCCTCCCAGCAGACAATTCTTTCCGGAGACAAGAAATACACTATTATCGGAATCTTCGGCGCCAACTCCAAGTTCACTTTCGACGGACTTACTTTCAAGGATTGCACCCAGGTTTCAACGGAAGGCAATACCTGCGTCGGAGTCATCAGCGTGGGCCTTCAGAAGTCTATCGTGGTAAATATCAACAATTGCCGCTTCGAGGACAACATAATGACCTCTGCGGCCAACGGCGCAGTGATTTATGCTTCTACAGCCAATATAAATGTCACAAACTGCGTTTTTGCCAACAATAAGGGAAAGGAGAAGGGAAGTTGTACTTACGCTACCGGTTCGAACTGCTTCTTCTATATGTACAACTGTGTTTTCTACGGCAACTCCATCACCGGAAACCACGGCTCCAACCTTTATCAGGACTGCAACTGGGGTATGCACAAATGTACAATCTACAGTACACTTGATGCAACTGACAAGAATCATAATGTCATATATGCGACAGGCAATTACATTATTTCTTCCTGCCAGATTTTCGGAAACACCAACTGTAACTCCGCTATGGGCGTGTTCAGGGCTGATCCGACACATCTTGGCAGCGGCCTTATCGTAGATACTGAAATAATGGCGATGCATCCTTCCAAGGGTGACGGCTTCATTCATGCAATCTGGAGCAAGAATAATACAATACTCGCTTCCGGCGGGCATAATCTTTTCTATGCTGCTGATGGTCCTTTCTCCGGCTCCGGATTCTCAAGCAGTACTATTCTTGCCACCGATGTCGCAATTTCGGATCTCGGTTCTGCCAAATACGAATTTTCCGATACCGACCATACCATCACATGGACAACTCCCGTTGAGGGCTACACCCATGCCACCGATGCCGAGGTCAAGGCGGCCATCAATAATTATGTGCCTTCTACTGATTATGGTACCAAGAGTCTCCATACCCAGTATCTTGCATGGCTGAATTCTCTTGGTCTCTTGAAATAATTTCATCAGATAATCTGTTTTTTCGGACGCGGGATTTGATTCCGCGTCCGATTTTTTACACAGATGGGGATTATGGAAAAAATTCTTATATTTGAAGGTTTAACCACACGCTGGAACAATCAATAACTTATCATATATGGCAAAAAAGAAAATCCTGGTCATCGGCAGCAGCAATACTGATATGACCATCAAGGGCGAAAGACTTCCTTTGCCCGGTGAGACTGTGCTCGGTGGCGAGTTCAAAATGGGCCCCGGAGGAAAAGGAGCCAATCAGGCAGTGGCGGCAAGCCGTCTCGGCGGCGATGTGACTTTCATCTGCAAGGTAGGGCGCGACCTCTTCGGCGACAATTCCATCAACCTCTACAACAAGGAGGGTATGGACACTTCACATATTCTGCGCAGCGACAAGCCTTCCGGAATCGCCCTCATCCTCGTGGATGCCAAGGCTGAAAACTGCATCTCGGTTGCACCAGGAGCCAACGGCGATATTACTGTCAGTGATATTGAAAAACTCGAGCCTGTCATCGCTCAGGCCGATTATGTGATTCTTCAGCTTGAAATCACTGTCGCGGCTGTGGTGAAGGCGGCTCAAATTGCAAAGGCGTCAGGTGCCTATGTGATTCTGAATCCCGCTCCCGCCTGCCCGCTGCCGGCGGAAATCTTCTCCAACATTTCCCTCATAACTCCGAACCAGACCGAGATTGCCCTTATGACCGGTATCGAGGTCAGTGATGAGGACTCCCTCCATGCAGCAGTCCGCAAGATTCAGGAAATGGGAGTGAAGGATGTCGTTGTCACTCTCGGCAGCAAGGGTTCTCTTGTATGCCAGGGAAGCGATTTCATTTTCGTCCCTTCGCAGAAAGTGAAGGCTGTCGATACGACTGCGGCCGGTGACACTTTCTGCGGCGGCATTGCAGTAGGTCTCTCCGAGGGTATGACTCTCGAGGATGCGGCTGCATTTGCAACCAAGGCATCCGCCCTTACCGTGCAAAAGATGGGCGCACAGGACTCAATACCTTATAGAAAAGACATCAAATAAATCAACATTTAAAATCTGATAACCATGTTTATTGTCAACAGTTATTTTCTTGCAGTAGTTCTCTGCTTTGTAACAATGCTTTGCTGGGGCTCATGGGGCAATACTCAAAAGCTTGCCGCCAAAAGCTGGAGATATGAACTCTTCTATTGGGACTATGTCATCGGAATGGTGATTTTCTCCCTGATTCTTGCCTTTACCTTGGGAAGTTTCGGTTCCGAGGGTCGTTCTTTCATCCAGGATGTATCACAGGTCAGCCTCGTCAGCGTGGGCTGGGTGCTTCTCGGCGCCGTGGTGTTCAACATATCCAACATCCTTCTTTCCGCATCCATTTCAATCGCCGGACTTTCAGTGGCTTTCCCTCTCGGAGTCGGCCTTGCTCTGGTTATGGGAGTTCTCAATAATCTTATTTTCCATCCCAATGCAAACACCAATGTAGCTGTGCTTCTGCTCGGTGTCGCCCTGGTTGTTGCCGCCATCATCTGCAACGGTGTGGCTTCCGGAAAGGTTTCAACTGAAGTCAGGGATGCAAAGCAGAACCGCAAGGGTATAATTCTCGCGCTTCTCGCAGGCATCATCATGTCATTCTTCTCAGCTCTGGTTTATAACGGAGTGGACCTCGACAATTTCGCCGCTCCCAAGGCCGGTATGATGACTCCCTACACCGCTATGGTCGTTTTCGCTCTCGGAGTGTTCCTGAGCAACTTCATAATCAACACCATTGTGATGAAGAAGCCCTTCGTGGGCGGTCCCGTGACATACAGCGAGTATTTCAAGGGTAACTGCAAAACTCATCTTGTGGGCATGCTCGGCGGTTCCATCTGGTGCCTCGGTACAGCTCTCAACTATATTTCAGCCGGAAAGGCCGGCGCATCGGTGAGCTATGCTCTCGGACAGGGCGCTCCGCTTATCGCCGCTATCTGGGGAGTATTTATCTGGAAGGAATTCAAAGGAGCGAAGAAAGGAGTCAACGGCCTTCTCGCGTCCATGTTCGTCCTCTTCATCGCCGGACTTGCACTCATCATCATTTCAGGAAATTAAGTATTTTGACATATGCGTAAATTATTGACAGCTGCCTTGTCGCTTATTGCCTGCGCCTCTGCGGCCTTTGCCCAGAGCCGCGAGATCAATGGCGTCGTCACCGGCAGCGGAGAGCCTCTTGCAGGCGCGTCTCTGGTCAGCGCGACCGGTGCGTATGCCGTCACTGACCTTGACGGAAAATTTACTTTGAAGGCCTCCACCGGTGAAGCCGTCACTGTAAATTTCTTCGGATTCGAAGACTATGTCCTCACCGTAGGTGAAGGCAGTACATATTCCATTGACATGAAACCGTCGGCCACTGTTCTCGACGAGACAGTTGTCATCGGTTACGGTACTACCACCAAGCAAGAGACTACCGGAGCTGTCAGCTCCCTCCAGAGCGATGACTCCGACAAGGGATCATTTACTGACCCTGCCGGACTTCTTCAGGGCAAGGTGGCCGGTCTTACAGTCACGAACCCCAATGGAGGCGATCCCAACGGATCATTTGAAATAATCCTCCGCGGTACCAACACACTTTCTGCCGGTCAGGGCCCGCTTGTCATTATCGACGGCGTGGTCGGAGCCGACATGTCAACCATCAACTTCCAGGAAGTCGAGAGCATCGATGTTCTTAAGGACGGTTCTGCGGCAGCTATCTACGGTACCCGCGGAACCAATGGCGTGATCATCATCACCACCAAGAGGGCCAAAGCCGGCAAGACTTCAGTGGAATATGACGGCCAGGTATCTGTCCAGACCGTTCTTTCCAGAGCGGTGCCGATGACAGCCAGGGAGTTCGCCTATACTATCGACAACTTCGTGCCCACCGCATCCAATCTCAACTACGGTGCCGACACCGACTGGTTCAAGGAAGTCACCCGCACTCCGATAAGCCATCGTCATTCTCTCGCCATAGCAGGCGGAAGCGAGAAGTTCTCTCACCGTACGGTGCTCAACTTCGAGCAGAACCAGGGAATACTCAAGAACAACAACGTGGACAAGTTCCTGGCAAAGACAAATATCCATCAGGAGGCCCTTAACGGTTGGGTAACTTTCGATGTGAATCTCCTCTATGCCAAGCGCAAATATGACGGAGCACGCTACGGCATCTTCCGTCAGGCTTTCCTGCACAATCCTACCGAGCCTGTCTATGATCCCAACGACAAGGAGAACGGAGGATACTTCACCATCGAGAGCATGGATTACTACAACCCGGTGGCGATGATAAACGAGAGGTCCAGCAAGACCGACGTGGATCGTTATGGAGCCAACGGGCGCATCACTCTCAACATCCTTCCCGTGAAGGGCCTGAAGTGGGACAACTTCGTGAGCTACAACGGATACCGCTACGACAATTATGACTACAAAACAAAATACTACCCTGGAGAAACAGGTATGAAGGGACAGGCTGAAGTCTCCAACGCGGCTTCCGATGACATCCAGTTCGAAAGTACTCTCCAGTACGGAAATACCTTCGGCAAGCACAATGTCCAGGCCATCCTCGGTTATACTTTCCAGGAGCAGTCTTCCAGAGATTCATATCTTTACAACTACGGTTTCGACACCGATTATTTCCAGGCTTACAATATCGGAGCCGGTTCGGCTATCAAGGCCGGAGTCGCCGAAATGTCTTCTTCCAAGGAGTCGAACAGGTATATTGCCTTCTTCGGCCGTGTCATGTACAACTATGCGGAGAAATATCTCATTTCCGCATCTTTGCGCCGCGACGGTTCCAGCCGTTTCGGAAAGAACAACAAATGGGGATGGTTCCCTGCCGTATCAGTCGGCTGGCGTCTCACCGGTGAGGATTGGCTCAAGGACGTGAAGGGTCTTGACGAACTCAAACTCAGGGCCGGTTACGGAGTCACAGGAAACCAGGACTTCGAGAACTACAAGTCCATGTTCCTGGTAAAGACATCCGGCAGTTTCTACTACAACGGAGCCTGGCAGAATTCATATGCCCCCGCTTCCAACGCGAATCCCGATCTTGCCTGGGAAAAGAAGGCTGAATTCAATGTCGGTGTGGACTTCTCATTCCTTGAGGGTCGCATCAGCGGTGCAATCGACTACTATTACCGCAACACCACCAATCTTCTGTACAACTATTCTGTCCCCGTGCCTCCGTATGATTACAGTCAGTACTTCACCAATGTCGGAGCTATTTCCAACCAGGGTATCGAACTGCTCGTGACTGCCATTCCGGTGCTCAGGAAGAACTTCCGCTGGACCACTTCGCTCACATTCGCCCACAACTCCAACAAACTTACCAAGTTCACCAACGAGGAGTTCCAGGGACAGGAATACCGTACCGGTTGGCTCAACACTCCTCTGGGAGTATATTGCCAGAGACTTGTCGAGGGAGAGAGCATAGGTACATTCTACGGACCTCAGTTCAAGAATATCAAGTCCAATGGATCAATCGCTGTCAGACAGACAGACGAGAGTGACTGGATCAATCTCGGTACTGCATATCCCATCTGCAATCTTGGCTGGAGCAACAACTTCAAGTACAAGGATCTTTCAATCAGCGCTACCTTCCGTGCCTCTATCGGAGGAAAGGTATTCAATCAGATGAGGGCTGTGTACGAAAACATTTCCGAGTTCGGTCAGAAAAACATCTTGGCCACCTGGCTTGACAATACCAACTACACCGGCAAGGTTTCTTACTGCGACCGCTATCTCGAAGATGCATCCTTCCTGAAGCTGGACAATGTGTCCGTTGCCTATGATTTCCATTTCAAGGATATGGTGATAAAGGGTTTGACTCTCTATCTCACCGGACAGAACCTGCTTACTGTCACCGGTTACAAAGGTGTGGATCCCGAGGTCAGCCTCGGAGGACTCGCACCCGGTGTGGAGAACCTCACATATTATCCCCGTACGCGTGTATTCACCTTCGGTGTCAAACTTAAATTCTAAGAGGCTACGGATATGAAAAAGATATTTATTGCACTATTTGCAGCAGCCGCTCTTGCGGGTGTATCATGCACAAATCTTGACGAGAATGTCTATTCCCAGATTCAGAAGGATGACTTCCTCTCCGATGATGACAATCTCGCGCTTTATACCTCCCGTCCCTACACTCTGCTTCAGAAATGGGGCAGGGAACAGAGCATGTGGACACTGATCCTGCAGCTCTCAAATGAGGTGGCTGTTCCCAAATCCTGGGACGGCTCCTGGGGTGAGGCTCGTTACGGAGAACTCCAGACACACGAAATCCCTGCCTCCAACAAACTCGTGAGGCTCGGATGGGAATTCTGCTTCGACGGTATTTCAGCCTGCAATGACGCCATCTATTCTCTGGAAAATTCCGGCACTCAGACTGACGGTAAGAAAAAGAGCATCGCGGAGATCAAGATTCTCCGGGCGTACTATTATCTTCTGGCCGTTGACTGCTTCGGCAATGTGCCTTATTCCATCTCCAAGACGGAAACCGGCTATCCTGAGCAGAAGGACCGCAAATTCATGCTGAATTGGATTGAAACTGAAATCAACAGCAACATTGGCTTGCTCACCGAAGTTCCGTCCGAGGTGACCTACGGCCGCGTGACCAAGGATGTGGCCAAATTCCTTCTTGCCAAGATCTATCTCAATTCTCTCGAGTGGACCGGTACTGCAAGGTGGACTGAAGCCGCCGCAATCTGCAAGGAAATCATCGACAGCAAGCATTACAAACTAACTGATGATTACAAAGATAACTTCAAGATCAATAATGAAAATTCTCCTGAAGCGATTCTTGCCATCCCTTACAGCAGTGTCTATACAAAGGAATGCTTCTATCCCTTTGCCATAACCCTGAACAGCGACCTTGCCAAGATCTGGAAGATCGGCGACACCTGGAACGGAACCTTCATGGGCCAGCCGGATTTCATGGCTACTTATGACAGCAAGGATGTCCGCAAGGCCGCATCCTTCCTCTTCGGACAGGTATATGACACAAGCGGCAAGCCATGGACCTACATTGAAGGTCTCGATGCCAGTGGCCAGCAGATTGTCAAACCTTATATTCTTGAGGATGTCAACATTGATGAGGGCAAGTACAAGAGCGGACTTGGCCGTCTTGACGGTGCACGCATAATCAAGTGGCCTTATCAGAGCGACGGCACTCTTACAACCTATACGGTCAGCATGGAGAATGATTTCATTCTGATGCGCTATGCGGACGTTGTGCTCATGTATGTCGAGGCTCTTGTCCGCACTGACAAGGCCTCTGCTGCCGTTGAAGTTGCCGATTTCAAGACCATCCGTACCCGTGCCGGCCTCCAGCCTATGACAGTTGCGGACCTCACCCTCGACAACCTTCTCATCGAGCGTCAGCATGAACTCGCTATGGAGGGATGGAGCCGTCAGGACCTCATCCGCTTCGGTAAATACACTCAGGCCTGGTGGGCCAAACCGGCATGCGATGACCACGTGAAGATCCTTCCCATTCCTGATCTTGTCCGTGGCGCTAACCCGCGCCTTCAGCAGAACCCCGGTTATTAGCAGACTGCGATGAAGAGACACTTACTTGTATTAGCATCCCTTTTCCTGCTTCTGGCTTGCCAGAGGCAGGAAGTCAGGGAGATTTCCTATGATACGCTCCACGACAAGATTGCCGGCAACTGGCTCGGCCAGATGGTCGGAAACATCTATGGCCTGGAGTATGAAAACAAATTTGTCGAAGAGCCGGGCTGCCCTCCTTTCGTCTATAACAAAGCGATAAGGAAAATGTCCGCAGTTGACGGTGCCTTCTCCGATGACGACACGGATGTCGAGTATCTCTATCTTCTTATGATGGAGAAATACGGCGTGCATCCAAGCTATGCGCAGATTCGTGACGGCTGGATGTATCATATCCGTGACCGTGTCTGGCTTGCCAACAGAGCGACTCTCGGATTGATGCACTACGGGTTCACCCCTCCTTTTACCGGAGATATGCGCTATAACCCGCACTGGTTCCAGATCGACCCCCAGCTCATCAATGAAATCTGGGGCTATACGGCTCCGGGAATGACCGATTATGCCGCAGGGGTGTCGGAGTGGGTGGCACGTGTCACCAGTGATTCCTGGGCGACTTCCCCTACAGTCGTCTATAATGCAATGTACTCCGAGGCCTTCTTTGAATCGGATATCGAGACTCTTGTCTCTCACGCGAAGGAATATCTTCCCAAGGAAGACCGTTTCCGCACCATAATCGACGAGTGCCTCTCCCTATACAAGGAAAATCCGGATGACTGGCACGCTGCAAGAAAATATGTATGCGACAAATATTACATAAATGAGCCTGACCAGACAAAGACCATATGGAATGCCGACCTTAACGGAGCGATGGGCATACTTGCGCTGCTTTACGGGCGTGGAGATGTGGCAGAAACTCTGACAATCGGCTGCTCTCTCGGATTTGATGCCGACAACCAGACTGCCACTATCTGCGGCCTTCTGGGCGTCATCACCGGAAGAAAAGGCATCCCTATGGAATACGCTATGCCCGAGGCCTTCCCTCATTGGACCAAGCCTTTCAATGACCGCTATATCAATGTGACACGCTATGATATGCCGGATGCTTCAGTTGAAGACCTTATCGACAGAATCACCGATATAACAGTGACAAATATTCTCGCCCTCGGTGGAGAAGAGTTCGAAAAGGACGGAGCAAGATGGTTCCGTATCAATCCCAAAGCCCGCTTCAAAGCCCCTCTGGAATTCTGCGTAGGCCCCAATCCCCGTATTGTTTCAGGTGAGGCCGTCAGCTACGATTTCGCTTGCGTGACAAACCGCGGATATGACTGGTCCCTCACCGGAGGTACCCTTCCTGAAGGCCTTCAGATGAAGGGGAGCGTATTGAGCGGTGTCACCGACAAGGTCGGCGATTATGACATAACCCTCAGTCTCAGTGATGGTAATCAGACGATTTCCAAAGATTTTCATCTTGTGGTAAGAGGTCGGAACCTTGCAGGAGAAGCATCTGAAATCCTGTCTCTCGTGAGTGAAACCAATTTCGATGTGCTCGATTCCTGCTGGACAACAGTTTCGCATTCGTTCTACGCAAAGGATGTTAATGTGATTCGTGACGGCATAACCAGCGGTCCCGGCGCGTCGTTCTATTCGCTTGCGGACAAATACATCGGCCCCAAACAGGACTATTTCGGCTATCGTTGGGAGAAGCCTGTGACTGTGGATATGGTATCATTCCACTATGGCTGTCTTGAGGAATTCGGCGGCTGGTATTCGGACATGAGAGTCGAATATCTGACTTCTGACGGTCAGTGGCGTACCCTTGACACCACGGTGTCACCCGCGCTTCCCGAAAATGACGAGGTTTTCATCCAGCCTCATTTCGCCGAGTTCTGTTTCCGTTTCGCTCCAGTGACCACCAATGCAATCCGCGTGATCGGAGACGATGCGGTCCTTGTACATTGGAACAAGTACACAAAAAATGTTTCATCTTTCATCTCAATATCAGAACTTGAAGTATATGAAGCGATTTAGCTTTCTGCTTGCAGCCTTGGTGATGGCATCCTGCACTGGCGGTGAACCTCAGAGTGTCACAATGTCCAAAGATACTTTGATGGACAAGATCCAGGGTGGCTGGGCCGGCCAGACCATAGGCGTCGTCTATGGCGCACCCACCGAGTTCAAGCACTGCGGCACAATAATTCCCGATTCCCAGCCCATTTCCTGGGGCGAAGGTTATGTCAAATACTGGTGGGACAAGAAACCGGGACTTTTCGACGATGTCTATAATGACCTCACCTTCGCCGAGGCTTTCGAAGATCTTGGTCTTGACTGCACCAGCGGGCAGTTGGGAATGAGGTTCGCATATGCTCCTTACCATCTTGCCCATGCCAATCAGGCGGGACGCTACAACATCCGTCAGGGCATAATGCCGCCCATGTCTGGTAACTGGCTCAACAACCCCCACGCTGATGATCTCGATTTTCAGATCGAGGCTGATTTCGTCGGATTGATGGCTCCGGGACTTGCTGCCACCGCCCTTGACATAGCCGACAGGGTCGGACATATCATGAACAGCGGCGACGGTTTCTACGGAGGAGCGTTTGTGTCGGGGCTTTACAGCGCCGCATTTGTCGAGGATTCTCCTGAAAAGATTCTGGACAGGGCTTTGGAGGGAATACCTTCCGAAAGTACTTTCTATCAGTGCGTCGATGATGTACGCAAACTCTACAGGAAATATCCGTCAGACTGGAAGCAGACCTGGTTTGAAATCCAGAAGAAATGGGGGAGCGATACAGGCTGTCCCAAGGGCGTGTTCCTGAGTTTCGACATCGATGCCAAGATAAATTCTGCCTACTGCGCCATAGGCCTGCTTTACGGTCACGGCGATTTCGGAAAGTCAATCGAGATCGCCACCCGCTGCGGTCAGGATTCAGATTGCAATCCTGCCACTGTGGGGGGAGTGCTCGGTGTGATGTATGGAAAGAGCAATATCCCCGATTTCTGGAAACAGCCTCTTGAGGAGATTTGGAACCTCGATTTCGAAGGCACCGACGTTTCTCTGGCAAAAGGTTCGTCATATTCCTACAATCAGGCTCTCCAGCTTATTGAAAAAGCGGGAGGACAGGTGGATAAGGAGACTGTCATCATCCCCCGGCAGCAGATTGAAGTTCTTCCGCTCGAGCAGAATTTCGTGAATACTTATCCGGTTTACAGGGATCAGAAGGATGCCTGGATGGAGGATGAGTACGAGTTCGATTTCAGTGGCAACGGTTTCTGTATCTGGGGAAATCTCGTGTGTCTGCGCGGCATTTCCAAAGGCTATGCGGCTCGCGTCGCCACCAAGCATGTCGGCAGCGAAGTGTTCGCTCTTGCCGAGGAAAACGATGATTATGTAGCTGAGATCGAAGTGTGGATCGATGGAGTCCTCGATCAGGTGTCCATCCTTCCGATGAAAGGTACTTCCCGCAAACTTGAGCCGGCATGGAAATATCAGATGCCCGAGGGACGCCATAAGGTCAAGATGATCTGGCGCAATCCTCGTCCGGAAACTTACCTTTTGAGAATCAATGCAATTCAGTATTATTCGGAGACTCCGGTCACAAATGTTTATTATCATAACTAGAATGAAAAAAGTTGTTTTAGCAGTTTTGGCCATTTGCGCTGTTTCATGTTCGTCCCCTGTCAAATATGGCAGCCTGGTGACCATCCCGGATGACGTTCTGATGGACAAGATCCGCGGCGGTTGGTTCGGGCAGACCATAGGTTGTACCTACGGGGGACCTACCGAATTCAAATACAAGGGTTCAATCATCAACGAGGAAATACCCATTCCCTGGTATGACGATTATATCTATGACACCTTCATCGAGGACCCCGGTCTTTATGATGATGTGTATATGGATCTGACTTTCGTGGATGTGATGGCCGCAGAGGGTCTGGATGCACCGGCCGAGGCTTATGCCCGCGCTTTCGCTCATGCCGACTACAAACTCTGGCATGCCAATCAGGAGGCCCGCTACAATATCCTCCGCGGCATTATGCCTCCCGAGTCCGGTCATTGGATGAACAATCCCCACGCTGATGACATCGATTTCCAGATAGAGGCGGACTTCATCGGAATGATAACTCCCGGCATGCCTGTTAAGGGTTGCGAATTCGCCGACAGAATAGGCCACATAATGAACTATGGTGACGGATGGTATGGCGGAGTATTTGTCGGCGCGATGTATTCTCTCGCATTTGTGTGTGATGATATTCCACTTGTCGTAAGGGAAGCTCTCCGCACCATTCCCGAGGGAACCAAGTTCCACAGAGTGATTTCAGATGTGCTGAAGTTTTGGAAGAAATATCCTTCAGACTGGAAGCAGACATGGTTCGAAATCCAGAAACTTCACAACAATGAAGTCGGATGTCCCGAAGGCGTATGGAACGGTTTCAATATCGATGCTGCCATGAATGCGGCCCATATTGTCATCGGACTTCTTTATGGAGAAGGTGATTTCGGCAGGACAATGGAGATTTCCACCCGTTGTGGAGACGACTCCGATTGCAATCCGGCATCCGCTGCCGGAATTCTCGGTGTGATGTACGGCTATGATGCCATTCCCTCGCAATGGAAGGGAGGCGTGGACAAGATTGCCGATATGCCTTTCCCCTACACGACTCTCAGCTTGAACCGTCTGTGCGACTTGAATCTCGAACTTATCCACAAGGTGGCCGGTGGCAACTCTTTCCTGCTCGAGCAGCCCCGGGCTGTGAGGTATGAGCAGAGCTTCGAGGGCCTTGTACCGGTGGAAAAGCGTGTATTGAAGAAGAGTTTCACTGATTCGCTCACACTTGAGTTCGACGGCAATTCTGTCGTTGTAGAAGGCAGCGTGCAGAACGTCAACTCATCCGACTTCCCCTATGTCGCATCCGTCACTGCTATTCTCGATGGCGAGACGGTGGAAACATTTGACATGCCTGTGGATTATATCATCCGTAAATATGAAGTGTTCTCCAAATACTGCTTCGGCAGCGGACATCACACTTTGAAGTTTATCCTCAACAATCCTCACCCTGATTTCTCCATATGGGCGCAGCAGATGACTGTTTACGACAAGAAAGACTGAATATGAAGAAATTTTTTTGTTTGTTGTTTACTGCTCAGTTGTGTCTCGCGGCCTGTGCTCATGAGAGGGAACTTCCTGTTCCTGATCCGGGCAGGATACAGCGTTACACTACCGACGTGAAGTATCAGAGTGACATTCTGGGTATGCAGATGAAATATTCCGTGCTTCTTCCGAAAGATTATATGACGGATAAGACCAAGCGCTATCCTGTCGTGTATATGCTGCACGGATACGGCGACAACAACAACTCGTGGAACGGCAATTGGCTTCACGCGAATTCTGTAATCGAGACATTGGAGGCTGCCGGACTTCCGGACATGATTTATGTCTTCCCCGAGGGATTCACCTCCTACTATTCGAATTTCTATACGGGAAAATTCAATTATATGGATATGTTTGTCGAGGAACTTGTTCCTCTGATAGACAAGACTTACCGCACGATCGCAGATCGGCAGCACCGCAGCATAACCGGTTATTCGATGGGCGGCTTCGGTGCGATGGTCCTTCCTGAAAAACATCCTGAATTATTCCTTTGCAGCGCTCCTCTGAGTATGTCTTTCCGTACCGATAAGCAGTATATGACTGAAAGCCAGAGCGGCTGGGACGGCCAGTGGGGCAGCATTTTCGGAGGTAAGGGCGAGGCTATGTACGGAAGGCTCACTCCCTACTACAAGGAGCATTGCCCGTTCTACCAGTTCACCCCCGAAAACCGCGAGAAGCTTTCAGCAGTCAAGTGGTTCCTTACCTGCGGTGACGACGAGGAACAACTTCTCATCGCCAATGATTCTCTCCACGTCCTGCTTCGCGACAATGGCTACGAGCACGAGTTCAGAGTGGCGGACGGTGCCCATACGTCCACATACTGGATGGCGGCATTGAAGGAGGTACTTCCAATGTTCGCTTACTATATGGACGGAGGTGCCAGGTGGGAGGGAATCGACCGCGCGCTTCCTTCTGTTCCGACTGTCCAATTCGATACGGACGGAACACTGAAAAGTGATGAATTCAAAGTTGACGGCAAGGGTACCGGACTGTTTTTCGTATATGAGGATTCCGATGAAGCCATCGCAAAGGAGGCCATGGCGCTTGCCCACAAGCCCAACAGTACATATGATTATATCTATCTGCCTTGTAATCTGTCCGTTAAAACTCTTGCCGAGTGGGTGGAGCACTATAGCGGGAAGTTCACCCTGGAGAAGTTGCAAGTCATAGGTTTTGGCACTGCGGCAGTTGATATTTCAAAAAATATTGATAAATTTACAACTTGCTACATTGTTGAAGGTAATTTCGGACCTTTATCAGCGTTCGATTCTGACAAGAGGTATGTGTTTGTACAGACGGACAATGGCCCTTATTACAGGGAAAATGCCGAGCTCTACAAGAAATGCAAGGCTCTCGGAGCGCGTTTCGAATACAGGGTGATAAAGGGATATGACGACCATCGCAGCAATGTCCTTAAATTAATGGAAACTATAACACAACACTTTATTTATTAACACTAAACAAAACTAAAAATGAAAAAGATTTTTTCAATCGCAATGGTTGCTCTTGCAGCAATCGCTTTCACTTCCTGCAACAAGAACAACAATGGTGACAACGGAGGTGAGGAAACCGTAAAGAAGATTGCCCGCATCGTAAAGCTCGGCGACTATTCTTTCACATACAATGCCAACGGTACAGTAAAGAGTGTTACTGAAAATTGGGACGGTGGCAGCGAAACTCATGATTTCGTTTACGAAGGTTCCAACCTTACAATCAAAGTCGGTGACGTGACCAAGTACACTGTGGAGCTCAATGACAAAGGTTATGCTACTAAAGTGAACAAAATTTCCGATGCAGCAGTTTACACTTACACCTATGATGCAGCCGGCTTCTGTGTAAGCTGCAAGCTGAATGGTGTTGATGCTTGCCAGCAGTCCATTGATGACAACTGTGTTGAATACTGGACCCGCGCCAAGAAAAACGACCAGGGCGAATTCGATCACTGGCGTCACAAAGATCACACTTATCTTTCAAAGGACAACCTCGGCGACCTTCATCCCGAGTGGGCTGAGGACTTCGGCCAGAAGAGGTGGTTCTATGAGACCGGCCTTCTCGGACGTGGCTCTGCCAAGCTTATGTCAACTGCTCAGTGGGATGACTCTGAGAAATGGGCCAAGTATGCTTATGAGTTCGATTCCAACGGTCTTCCTACCAAGGAAACCAAGAACTATGGTGAGAAAGGCAAAGAGGAATTCGATACCGAATACACTATTACCTGGGAACTTATCAAATAATTTTCATTCGAAAATATGATAAAAAGGGGCGGCTGTCAGAGCCGCCCCTTTTTGATAGTCTGTCACTTGATATAGATGATATTCGGAACCACCCTCTGACCGAAGTGATCGTAGCGGTGGTTGTCGAAAGGATATGAGATTGTACCGTGCTCTTTGGTCCAGAGCACGCTCGAACCGCCTCCGTCGAGGTTGAGGGCGTCGCGAAGACCGAGCATGCGGGCTATTTCCGCGGTCTCGTGGATGGTTGTTCCGGCTCCCTCTTTGAAGCGTCCGTCGATTACCACCAGATATACCCATCCGTCGGAAGTTGTGCCGATGAAGGTGCGGGGATGGCGCCATGTGAAGAAGCTGTGATTGGGCCAGCTCTGCCGGGCTTCCTGCCCGTCAAGCATGAGTACAGGGCCTGCCGCGAGAACTTCTTTGTATTTCTTTGTGAGGCTGTAGCAACTGACAGTGTCGCAGGGGATTATGCTGACCTTCTTTCCGCTCAGGGCTACCGCTCCATCTACTCTTATGAGTTCGTCGGGAGTTGTCCAACCTTCCTGCTTCCCGTCATCTTTTGTGAATGTGGTGGGGTAGAGCGTACGCATGTTGAAATACGACGCATTGATTGCGGCGATTCCGCCGTGGCGCAGGGCGAGTGCGGCGGTGCTGTCGGCAGCCTCTCCATTGTCGTTTGCAAGGCAGGTTTTGAATCTCGCGGCGCTGTAGCGGAGCACCGAGATGCTCTGGTTCACTCCGAAGAGTTTCAAGTTGGCGTGGCCCGCGAAGGCACCGTCACCTACCGGTTTCCAGTCCCACTGGGCCAAACGGAAAGTGCGCTCGTCACCATCAGGAAGGAATTTTTCCAGTATGTCGTTCCAACTGTAGTAAGGCCCGCTGACCGCCTTGAGGTCGCGAAGTGTACATTCCTTGCCGTTATAGACGAATTTCACCAGCACATTTCCCTCCTTGTTGCGGTAGAAGGCCATCTGCATATTGGACGAGAACGGGATATACATCGGGTCAGACCATTTTTCGGGAAGGTCATTGATTGAAAGACGGTCCCCGACGCCTTCTATGCCGAAGTATCCGGCAGTCGCCACAAGGGGATAGTCGTGCCCGAACTTGAGGTCGGCGGCCACAGTCCCGGTCGCGAGAGCGTCGCAGGCCTGGCTTAACATCACGCTGATAAGGGGCTGGGCAAGTTTCATCCTCTCTTCTCCGAATTCGACTGAGTTGCCGTTGCGCAGATAGATGTTCCGGATTTCATCCGCGGTCCATTTTGCAATGACTTCTTCAGGAAGGTGACGGAACATATTGACATCCAGTCCGCTGGCCCTGCCCTCGCGGGCAAGTTTCCATACTTTGAACTGGAAGGCATCAGCATCGCCAATACTATCTGCGGCCTTTTCAGGATTTTTGAAAGCATATTTCATGAACCATGTACCGTCGTTGATATTCAAGGCATTGATGGAATCACGGAGGACCATTACTGCAGCCCTGTTTGGCTCGGAACAGTCATTGTTGATGAACGCAAAGAATTTTTCCGCAGTGTCGAAGGTGAAATGCAGGTCCCTTTGCAGTGAGGTAAGAGTCTGCACGAAACATTCTCCGCTGACGATGCTGCGGGGCACCGTACTCGTCTGAACCCTGACATATTTGCTTCCTTTAGCAAATACCGGTTTGTATTGAGCATAAATTCGGCGAGCCAGCTCGTGCTGTTCCGCCTCTCCGCGGCGGGTGAGAGCACCGTTCCTTCCGAGATAATATTCATTGACCCAGATGGACTCGTTGAGAAGGGAATCTCCCTGTGCGGTGAGATTTCTTTCGCGGGATGCTTTCTTGAGTGTGGAGATCACATCCTCATAGTCTTGCGTGACCTTCATTGAAGTCCGCGCCCCGTGACGGCCGTAGTGACTCAGATATACAAGTTCGTATCCTGCCGGTGCAGGAGTATATGTGTTGTCGGTGAACTCATAGCAGTGGGTGTTCACGCCTGCTCCGTCAGGGTCTGCGGCGCAAAGCGGCAGCGAGACCGAGAGAAACGCAGTTAAAAGAAATGAAAATGATGCCTTCATGATAATTGTCCGATATTGATATTGCTATGCAAATTTAACGCTTTCTTCTTGAATATTTGCTGAAAATCCTGAGTACCTGCTTTTCAATGGATTGTTCCCATAACCTGTAGCCGTAGTCATCCGGATGAGTTCCGTCCACAGAATATTCGTTGTCAGGGCCGGTGGCGTCGGGATGGATGAAATATACATCCTTGTATTTGCGCACGAACTTCTTCATGAGCTTTTCCGCCATCTCCTGCTTGTTTTTTTCAAACTCTTCTGTTCCGGTATTGAAATTGCGTCCTTCACGGCGTATCGTCTGCTGGAATACCAGAGGCTTTCCGGGATGGGCTGCAAGCATCCTCAGAATGAAAGTCTCCAGACGTTCCTCTATCAACTGAGCTGATGTGTTTGAGAATGTGTCGAAAAGGTAAAGGTCGGCCTCCGCATCTGAGAGCACGTCTGCGAAATATGGCTGCATCTTGCAGTTGCCGCCGCAGCCCAGTGACGCCACCTCTATGCCGGTTCTGCGCATCAGCTGTGACGGATATGCCATTCCGGCGCGGGATGTGCTGATTCCCTGGGTGAAACTGGAACCATAGACAACAATTTTGCCTTTGAACGGTGATTCGGCTTTTCCGATGCTGCTCCCTTTCTCAACTCCTATCCTGACCGATGAAACCTCGGAATAGATTGGCAGATACAAAAGACATGTTTTCGAGGTGCGGTCCATCCCTTTCACCAGAACTGTCTCATATTCATCCTTGCCGTCACAGGTCCCTCCCGAACCGGCGAACAGCCAGCGTCCGTCATTGAGGATATAGAGGTCGAAACCCCTGTATGCAATCGGCATTGTGGTAGCCATTCTTTTCGTGTTGGCAAATGTTACCCCGACCTTGACTGACGGAGAATCTGTCTTGAAAAGAATCGATATCCCTGAGGGGAAACGTACCTGCTCGTTTTCCAGTGTGGAGAAGCCCTTGTATCTGGTCGTGTCCACTCTGTGATATGGATTGGGATTGTCCTGAAAAATGCTTCCCAGAACGGTGAAAGATGAGCCTTCAGTATAAAAATATTCCTGCGCCGCTATCGGGCGGCACAGGAATACTGATAGGATGATGAATAAAATTTTCTTCATTATTTTTTGTTCTGAACTATTGCAAGTCCGATTCCTCGTAGTGGAAATTACTGACACCTCTTTTTATATGTTGGAGTACTTCCTTATTTCGGCATCCAATGCCGCGACGTCGAAGAAATGCCGGAAATTTTGTCGTCGCGGCAATGCTGGAGGCAGGGCTAGCAAAGTGCCTTTTTCGCGGCTTCGATTCTTCGGTTTACTGCATCTTTGCCGATGAGGATGACGATGTCGGCGATACCCAGTCCGCTGGATGCTCCGGCAAGTGCCAGACGCAGACAGTTCATCACCTTGCCCATGGGCCACTCGTTGCCCTTGATGTATTCTTCCATTGCGGCCCCGACACCTTCATGAGTCATCGGACCGTCATAGGCGGCTATGAAATCGGCCACCTTGAAGGCGAGAGTGTAGTTCTCCTCCTTCCAGAATTTTGCGGCATCCTTTTCATCGTACTGCTGCGGATCCCTGAACAGATAAGAGGCGATATCCCAGAAATCCTTGACAAAGGTCGCGCGCTCCTTGATGAGAGCGACAACTTTCACCACATAATCGAAATCAGCCTTCACCGAATGTTCCTCAAGAATCGGAACAAAAAGTTCTGCGAGTTCGCGGTCGCTCTTGAGACGGAGATACTCCTTATTGTACCATTTCGCCTTGTCGGGATTGAACTTCGCACCGGCCTTCTGGACCTTGTCCATTGAAAATGCCTGAATCAGTTCATCCATAGTGAACATCTCACGGTCGTTGCCGGGATTCCAGCCGAGCATCGCGAGCATATTGACAAAGGCCTCGGGGAAATATCCGTCCTCACGATAACCGCGGGAATGCTCCCCTTCGGGAGATACCCAGTGCAGGGGGAATACGGGGAAACCCATCTTGTCTCCGTCCCTCTTGCTGAGCTTCCCGTTGCCGACAGGCTTGAGAAGAAGCGCCAGATGGGCGAATCTCGGCATGGTCTCCTGCCATCCGAAAGCCTCGTAAAGCATATAATGAAGGGGGAGTGAAGGAAGCCACTCCTCTCCGCGGATGACTTCGGTGATTTCCATCAGGTGGTCATCGACAATATTCGCGAGATGGTAGGTCGGGAGTACATCAGCCTTTTTCCAGAGCACTTTGTCGTCGAGAGTGGAACTGTTGACCTCGACATGACCCCTGATAAGGTCATCCATCTTCACAATCCTGTTCTCGGGCACCTTGAACCGGATGGTCCAGTCGTCACGCTCCTGGAGAAGCCTGCTGCACTCCTCGGGTGAAACTGTCAGCGAATTGAGCAATCTTCCGCGGGTTGACCAGTTGTAGATGAATGTCTCGCCCCTGGCCTCGGCCTCGGCGCGCTCCCTGGCGAGAGCCTCCGGAGTGTCGAATGCGTAATAAGCATTGCCGGAAGCGACAAGCTGCTCGGCATACTTGCGGTATATTCCGCGCCTCTGGCTCTGACGGTAGGGCGCGTGGGGGTGCTTCTCGGAAGCAGTCTCCACCACACATCCGTTCTCATCGACTCCCTCATCGGGAATGATACCGCACCAGCGGAGCGAATCAATTATGTATTTCTCTGCGCCGGGCACGAAACGGTGGGAATCGGTATCCTCGATACGGATGATGAAATCTCCACCGTTCTGCTTGGCGAACAGGTAATTGTACAATGCCGTCCTGACTCCTCCCATGTGAAGGGGTCCTGTAGGTGAAGGCGCAAAACGCACCCTTGTTCTTCTTTGTGTCATATCGGATTTATTTTTTTGTTGTCCTGCCTATAGCGCTTGCGTTTTCAAGCTTGCTGATT
>JAKSKQ010000060.1 GCA_024401675.1 Bacteroidales bacterium
TTTACCCCACTAGCTCCTGAAACTAGCGCGTCTACCATTTCGCCACCCGCGCATGAGGATAGGACTGCAAAGGTATGAAATGTTTTGTGTTTCGCAAAATTTAGGGAAAGCAAAATTTCAAGTATTTGAATTTCCACATCCAAGTTTCTACATCACTACCGAAAAAGAACTTCCGGGGGTCCAGGAAGATAGGAAAACATTCACAACAGCGTCCCGCAGCCTGATATCAAGGAGGACATCACGCAAGGAATCTTCACTCCAATCGTAGCCGCAGGAGGCAAGACGCTCCCCCAGAGTGATGGTGTGGAGGACCGTGTCCCCCTCGACAAGCGAAAGGGAAAGCGAGGTGTCAATCTGCCTCGGCACCCGGATGGAGAAGGTCCCCGAGAAGGGCGGGGAGCAATAGTCGAACACTCCCGGATGAGGAGTCATGGCAGCATCATATCCGTCAACTCCGCCGCATATCCTGACAGCCAGATGGGAAATGCCCTCAACCTTCACAATGACTGTGCAGAACTGCTTTTCAAGCGTCACTTCCCTCTCGCAGCACTCGCTATCCACCGGAAAAAGGGCTCTGCTGCAATACAGAGGCGGGCACTGCTCCCCGGCAGGGATGCGCACTCTTCCGTCCGGAGACATCAATCCACCATCACCCGTGAGTGTCATCAGAGACAACTGCCCCCGCGGCACCTCCACCACCCAATCCGGAACGAACTGTGGGGAATAAACCACTCCCCGGTAAAGAAGTCCCATCGGACTGCGTATGTCCACTGATACCGAATCGAATCTTTCGTGGTCGAGTTCCGACATATCGAGGATGAGTTTTGCCAGGCACTTCGAGCGGTCCTCCTTTATAGAACACGACTGAAGTGCCGGCAAAACGAAGAAAAACAGAAAAATCAAGAGCGCATTTCTCATCCTCTGTCAGAATATGACATCAAGTGCAAGTCTTATGTTGTCCGGAAGAATGAAGAATTTCATCCCTTTATCCAACAGCACCCCGCAAGTCGGACAGGAATATACGGAGTACCATTTCAAACCCGTGAAGAATCCCAGTGACATGTCCAGATTGAGATGGGGACCAAGCATGTAGGAATAGCCGGCATAAAAGGAAGCGCCGAGCCTGTCACCCTCTTCTGCCACAGTGCGACCGATGCCTCCCCAGCTATATTCCTGGTATTTCAGCGCAGAGGCTGTCCACCAGCCCGACCATACATACCAGGCCCACCATCTGCATCCGACAGAGTATGACTGCTGCCTGCGCTGCATCTGCCCGCCGTCCTTGTGGAATGTGAACGGATTGTATTTCGCATCCACAGAAAGGCTCCAGTGACGCGCGAGGGCAAAGGAGGTTTCCAGATTAAGTGTTGCCAAGTCAGCATAATCCAGAAGATTCGTCCCCACTGACACTTTCTGAGCCTCCGCACGGACGGGAGCCGCAAGCAGAGCCATAGCCACTGTTATTTTCAGGATTCTACCTTTCATCGTATTTTGCGAATGCCTGGTCTATGTACTTCGTCTTGGACGGGAACAGCGCCACAAGTTGGGCACGGAGAGCCGGACGGTCGGTCACAGAAGCTATCAGCGCCGAGAAAATATTGGCAGGGCTCATGCCGCGCTCCGTCAGATAATGGAAAATCTGAGGACGGAACCAGGAGTCGGTGCCGAAAGTCGGAGCCGCGCCGCCATAGCGGGCCTGATACATTTTGGACTCCATGTAGTAAGCCCAGGACTCGCCGACATCACAATAGCCCGCCCCGGCAAGACTTCCGTCCCCATAAGTATCCTTCGGATTATGAAGGAAGCATCTGATAATGTACTTTATATACTCGTCCCAATAGTCGTTCCCGACCTTGCCGTAGTGGCTGGCGTGAGCCATCTCATGACATGTGACACTGAATAGCGAGGCATAGGAATCATTGCCGTTGGTTCCTATCGTGATATCCGGCATCAGGAATCTCACAATCAGGATTCCGACCTGACCTATCCAGTTGTCAAGCAATTCCAGGCCACTCACAGCGCCGTGGTGGAGCATAGTGGCGGAACTGCAACTCAGACCGTCGAAAAGCCAGAAGCGGATGTCTGCGGGAGGATTGCCCAAGGCGATATCGGTGCCGGAGGAACATTTCACATAATATTCGTATGCGGCATTGTTGACGACCGAACGCTTCCACATCTTGGTGTCGGAATATTTGTTGATACAGATTGAAACTCCGCAGGGAGACTGCTTGCCGAGAGTGGCCACAGATCCCCGCACCAGAATCAGATTGACACCGATTGCGAAGCCTTTCCTGTTCTCGTAGATGATGCGGTAATGCGGATTGGCCTTGAACTGGGCAGGGATGGTGTAGTATCCGTCACGGTCCGTGTATGTGGATGAGAATTTCACAAACACATTGCACTGGACCTTGACTTCCGCAAGGCCGAAAGGCTTTCCGCGGTTGAAATCCTCATCGGTGATGGTGATGCGGCCTCTGGGATTGGTGCCTCCGCCCTTTGTCGCGGCGAGAAGTTTGTCACCGTTGCCTGTTATTCGGTACGCCTCTTCCTCAACAGCATCCCAGTCGATGTCGGCAGCCTTTGTATATTCCTCATCCCCGGCGATGAAGCAGTCATCGATGACTTCGAATTTCAGATCGCCGAAATCAAAATTCCTGGGGACCACGACATACTGCCATGTGATTTCATCCTCGGGAACTTCCGGATCATGATAATAATCACCATCACGGACCACCTCATAGTCCAGAGGGAAGTCGGTGACACTCGCGCCTCTGGCCCTGAGGTCATCTATATCCGAAGAAGATTCCGGTTTCACCCTCACATAAAGGTGGGTCGCCTCAAGAAGGGCGGGAGCCTTGGTCGGATACATGTTGGAGTAAGCCTGCTGCATGTTTTCAAGCGAATACGGATTCTCCAACTGCTCACCGAGAACCATCATTCCGTGTTCAAGTCCTTCCCCGTTGCCAAGGTCGGTCACTCCCTCGGGAAGCACTATTTCAGGTTCAGGAACTTCCACTCCGGCATCCTTGGCACAGGAAGGAAGCAGCATGCCGGGAATCAGAATGGCAGCCGGCAATGCGATAAACAAGTTCAAAAACTTTTTCATAGAGGTTGATATTTTAGTTTGCCGCAAAAATATCCCCTCTCTTCCGTGTTCCAGAGTTGGAACACATCTATAAACCGAAAACGGCCGTGGAAGCATCTCCACAGCCGTTATAATCATTAAAAACCGTATGAATCCGCCGCAACGGAAGGTCTCAAATCCGGAGTTTGGTGCAGGAACTGGCGCTCCATGGCGCCGGACGCAGGAAAATCCGCCCTAAAGAACCACACGTTTCTCGCCTTCAATCTCACTGACGAGATTGTTGGCCATACGGCTGACACCGTAGCGGAAATATTTCTTGCAAAGCCATTTCTCTCCGAGAATGGTCTTGACGATGTAGTAGTATTTGAGCGCGTCTGCAGCGGTGGACATGCCGCCGGCAGGCTTGAAACCGATCATTTTCCCTGTCTTCTGATAATATGCCTTGATGCACTCGCACATCACGACAGCAACCTCCGGGGTGGCATTGACCTCAACCTTTCCGGTGGAAGTCTTGATGAAATCGGCACCAGCCTCGATTGCAAGGAATGCAGCCTCGGCTACATCTGAAAGAGTGGGGATGACGCCGGTTTCGAGGATTACTTTCAGGATGACGCTGCGGCCCTGGGATGCGGCTGCGGCATCGACAGTTCTGCGCACGGCCCTGATTTCTTCAGAGGCACGGTCATACTCTCCGCCCAAGAAGGCATTGTGGGCAAGGACGATGTCCACCTCGTCGGCTCCGGAGAGGACCGCCTTCTCACATTCCAGAAGTTTGACTTCCAGGAAACTCTGGGATGACGGGAAGCAGGCAGATGTCACAGTAGCGTGAACCTCCTTATCCTCGAGAGTCTCCCTGACCACAGAGGCGAAATTGGAATAGACACACACTGAAGCGGGCATGGGGTAGGTCGGATAGTCGCGCTTGAAAGAGTTGAGGCGGCCGACGAACTTGCGCACGCTCTCGGGGGTGTCTGTTGTCTTGAGAGTGGTGACGTCCAGCATTGAGAAGCAGTCCTTGAGGACTTTTTCACTTGAAAGTGCCTTGCTTGCGGAATCTATGTCAGAAAGGAAAGCGTTTATCTTTTCCGCTGACGGCTCATAGCCGTATTTTTCATTGAGTTTGCCCATTATTGCAATTGATTTGTTTCCAGATATAAATAGTGTCACAGGGGCCCGGCAGGGTATCCGTTATGGAGAATGTGATTTCAGGCCTCCAGCGGTCGATGCCCATGATTTTGTTCTTGATGGCATCCTCCCTGGCCTTGCGGGCTTTGAGGGAGGCGGTCCTGTCATCCAGGAGGGATGAAGTCTTTCTCAGAATCCTGGCGAACCTGTCCGGATCCAGAACATAGTATTCAACGGTAGCCCTGTAATCCGCGGAAGTATAACCGTACTTGTTGAAAATCGGTTCATAGAGCAGTGTAGTGTCGATTCCCCTTTTGGACACGTCTGCGGAAGCGACCCACTGGTCAGTGAGGAACATTTCCTCGTATATTTTGGCAAGCGTGTTCTTGGGGATGACTTTCCCGTTGCGGTGGCAGGCACACAGGAGAACCACCGCAAGAGAGAACACGGTCAGATATTCGAGAAACTTCTTCAAGGACGGCTTATCTTAACACTGCCCCGAATTCGTTCTTGAATACGGAGAGAAGTTTGTCCATGATCCTCTCGACATCGTTGTCGGTGAGGGTCTTGTCGGCATCCTGAAGCACGAAACTGAGAGCATATTGCTTCTTGCCCTCGGGAATCTTGTCGCCACGATAGACATCGAAGAGAGTGACAGACTTGAGCATCTTCTTGCCGGAACGGATGGCCGAGCGGCGGATGTCGGAATATGTGACATTCTCGTCGATGAGAATCGCGAGGTCGCGGCGTACCTCCGGATATTTGGGAAGTTCGCTGTAGAGAATCTTGTTCCGCTTGATGAGTGTGAAGAGGGTCTGCCAGCAGATTTCAGCAGCGAATACACTCTGGCGGATGTCGAACTTCCTGGCGAGGGCCGGTGAAACCGTTCCCATTACGGCAAGAGGCTTGTCGGTGCCGGGAAGCAGATATACGAGGCCTTCGGAGAAGATGTCGGAAGGAGCAGCTTCGGTCTGGAGTGTGTAAATATCAGCTCCGAAACGTTTGAGAAGCAGTTCGATATAGCCCTTCAATGCGAAATAGTTGCCTTTTCTCGGCTCGCTCCTCCAGACCTTGTCCGAAGTTCCGGTCATAAACAGAGCGAAGTTCTGGTGCTCCTCGTAGCTTGCGAGCGTCTTTCCGTCTGTAGAAGGGTCGAAATGGTAAACCGAACCGTACTCGAAGGTCCTGATGGAGGAAGCCTGACGCTTGATGTTGTATGAAAGGACCTCGAGGCCACCGAAAATGAGTGTCTGGCGCATCACATTGAGGTCGCTGCTCAGAGGATTCATTATATGGACACATTCAGCCTCGGGGAAGGTCTTCAGAGATGTGTAGTAATCGCCCTTCGTGAGGGAGTTGTTCATGGTCTCCACAAAGCCGTTGGCGGCGAGGAAATCCGAAATCGAGTTCCTGACAGCCTCCGGTTCAGGCTTTGCGGTGGAGTTGACTGACATGCGGACACCCTTGGGAAGTTCGATGTTGTTGTATCCGTAGATGCGGAGAATTTCTTCCACCACATCGCATTCGCGGCTGACGTCAATCATGTATGAAGGCGCTGCGACAAGAGCTCCGGAAGGAGTTCCGTCGGGAGCGAAGCGGCGCTCGATGAATTCATAGCAGAGAGCCTCGAGAATCTTCTCGATCACGGAATATCCAATCTTCTTGCCGACAAATGACTCTATGCGCGCATAATCCAGGTCGATTTTCTTCTTCTCAATCTTCACAGGATATACTTCCTGAACCTTGCCGACGACTTCTCCGCCTGCAAATTCCTTCACAAGAAGAGCGGCCCTTCTGGCAGCCCAGGGAACGATGAGGGGATCGGCGCCTCTCTCATAGCGGAATGCGGCATCGGTCTTGAGAGTATGAAGTTTGGAAGTCTTCCTGATAGACATGGGGTTGAAATACGCACTTTCGAGTACTATGTCCGCAGTCGAACCGCTGACACCGGACTCAAGCCCGCCGAAGACGCCTGCGATGCACATGGCCTCGGAAGGATTCGCTATCACGAGGTCGGTGGCGGCCAGGGTCCTCTCTACACCGTCAAGAGTGACGAACTTCTCGCCCTGGGCGGCCCTGCGGACCACAATCTTGTCTCCGGTAATCTTTGCGCGGTCGAACGCATGCATAGGCTGGCCTATTTCCTGAAGCACGAAGTTGGTGATATCCACCACATTGTTGATAGGACGCAGACCCACGGCAAGGAGTTTTTTCTGAATTTCCGCAGGAGAAGGGCCAATCTTTACATTCTTCATCGTGATTGCGCTGTAACGGGGCGCGCCGTCGGGAGCCGAAACCTCGACGGGAACTGCCTCGCCATCTCCCTCCCGGAAATCTTCTATCGAAGGAATGTTGAGGCGGCAGGGCAGGTCATGGTATTTAAGATATGCGTACAAGTCGCGAGCAACTCCGATATGGGAAGCGGCATCGACTCTGTTTGCGGTAAGTCCTATTTCAATTATGGCATCGGTGGCAAGGCCGAGATAATCCTTGGCGGCAGTACCGGGAACGGCATCCTCCCTGAGGACCATGATGCCGGAATGGTCTTCACCGATTCCGAGTTCGTCCTCGGCGCAAATCATGCCGAAGGACTCGACTCCGCGAATCTTGGACTTCTTGATCTTGAAGTCTTCGCCGAGCACTGTGCCTATAGTGGCAAGAAGCACCTTCTGGCCCTTTGCCACATTAGGCGCGCCGCAGACGACCTGAAGAGGCTCGCCGCTGCCTATGTCAACCTTGGTGACATGAAGGTGATCCGAATCCGGATGAGGGTCACATTCAAGCACATGAGCGACAACCACACCGGCAAGACCGCCCGGAATCTCCTCTACCATCTCCATCGAATCCACTTCAAGACCTATTGAAGTGAGAGCCTCACACACCTGCTGGGGATCAAGCTCACATTCGATGTAATCCTTAAGCCAATTGTAAGAAATTTTCATATTATCGAGTTATTGTTTTTCCAATTCGTCATATTTCAGAAGGGAGTCCACAAACTCCTTCTTGTCAAATACTTTCAAATCATCGACACCCTCTCCGATTCCGATGAACTTCACCGGGATCCGGAACTGGTCCACAATGCCCACGACAACTCCGCCCTTTGCAGAGCCGTCCAACTTGGTCACGACAAGCGAATCCACTCTTGTCGCCCTGGCGAACTCACGGGCCTGCTGGAAGGCATTCTGGCCAGTGGAGCCGTCGAGAACCAGCATTACCTCATTCGGAGCATCAGGGATGACCTTGCCCATCACATTCTTGATTTTGGTGAGCTCGTTCATCAAATCGACACGGTTATGAAGCCTGCCTGCGGTATCGATAATCACAACATCAGCCCCCTTTGCCACCGCGCTCGAAACAGTATCGAAGGCAACCGAAGCCGGATCGGCGCCCATCTGCTGCCTGACGATATCCGCTCCCGAGCGCTCGGCCCAGATGACCAGCTGGTCCACCGCTGCCGCCCTGAAGGTATCGGCGGCGCCAAGCACGACCTTTTTCCCTTCAGCCTTGAAGCGGGAGGCAAGTTTGCCGATGGTGGTGGTCTTCCCGACTCCGTTCACTCCGACAACCAGTATCACATAGGGCTGTCCGGCAGTGAGGTCGAAAGGAAGGGAACCGTCGTAGGATGATTTCTCGTCGACTGCGAGCAGGCTGCCTATTTCATCCCTGAGCATGTCCATCAGTTCGGACACGGACATATACTTCTCGTCCTCCACTCTGTCCTGGAGGGAATCCATAATGCGGAGAGTCGTCTCGACTCCCATGTCACTCTCGATAAGAGCCTCTTCTATGGAGTCAAGCAGGCTGTCATCCACAGTGGAACGGCCGGCCACGGCACGGGTGATTCTCTCGAAAAATCCGCGTCTTGTCTTTTCAACTCCCTTATCAAAAATTCCCATACTGATTAAAATATGTCCAAACCGGTAAAAAGTTTCAAATTTACATAAAAAAATGCTGACAGTCAACCCGACTGCCAGCATCTTCAATATACTCTGTAAAGATTATTTTGCGAAATATTTCTTTACTTCTGATTCTTCAACAAGTTCCTCCTTGAAGCAATATGCTCCAGTCTTGGCGGAACGATCCATGCGGATACACTTTACCATGCGCTTTGATCCGGCACCGGCGTTGAATGTTGCGACTGCTTTCTTTGCCATAGTTCAAATTATTTAATCTCGCGATGGAGAGTTACTTTGCCAAGGTAAGGATTGTATTTCATACGCTCCAGACGCTCGGTCGTATTCTTTTTGTTCTTGGTGGTGATGTAGCGTGAGATTCCGGCAACGCCGCTCTCTCTCTGCTCTGTGCATTCCAGGATTACCTGAACCCTGTTACCTTTGGTTTTCTTTGCCATAACTTTAAAAATTAAACAAGGTCAACATATCCTTTGGCCTGAGCATCCTTGATTGTTGCATCAAGACCATTCTTTTCGATTGTTCTGATACCCTTGCAGGAAACCTTGAGGGTGATGAACCTCTGCTCCTCCTCTGACCAGAATTTCTTGGTCTTGAGGTTAAGGGCGAAGACGCGTTTGGTGCGCCTCTTGGAGTGAGAAACGTTGTTTCCAACCATTCTCTTCCTACCGGTGATTTCGCAAACTTTTGACATTTTATTATTCTTTTTTAATTTTATTCTACTACGGGGGCGACAAATATCGCTTAAAAATTCCTAAAAACCAAATTTTAAGAATCTGCCCCAACGCACGTTCTGCGGAAATTTACCATCATTAACTATTGACAACCAGACTATTGAAGGCTTGCCCACTATATGGTCCTCCGGTACGAAGCCCCAGTAGCGGGAATCCAGCGAATTATGCCTGTTGTCACCCATCATGAAGTAATAATCCTGTTCGAACGTGTAACTTTCAGTTTTCTTTCCGTCAATGAGAATACATCCGTCAGACTCGGCGAGAGTGTGATGCTCGTATGCTGTGATAATCCTGCGGTAGAGCGGAAGGTTTTCAGCCGTGAGGCTGACCGTCACTCCCTTTTCAGGAACCCAGATCGGTCCGAAATTGTCCCTTGTCCACTTGTAACTTTCCTCAAACGGGAAAATGGTAAGGTAGGAGTCAGGATAATCGGCCGGATACTCGTCCACATTCTCAGTGACACTGACGATGTGTCCCATTGTCTTTATTTCGGCGGCTGCGCTTTGAGTCATACTCATCTCATAATAGCCGGGGAGGAGGGCGTCATACCACAATTCCGAGGTATTGAGTCCGAGCTTCCTTGCCGTCTTGGCGGACAGTTTCTGTCCGTCGGTGACGACAGTGTAGGAAGTCTGCTGTCCGGGATACTCCGTCAGAGGCTCGCTGCCGATATAAACTTTGCTGTCAATGATCTTCAATGTATCTCCCGGGACTGCCACACATCTCTTGACGTAGTGGTCTTTCTTGTCCATCGGGCGGACCTTCACAGGCCCGTACTCCTTTTCCACAAAGTCTTTGCCGAAAAGACGGCAAGCCATGTAGTAGTCTTCCGCGGGAGCCTTGGTGAGTACCTTATCCCCATTGGGGAATCCGAACACCACCACATCTCCTCTTTTGACCTGACCGAAACCTTTCAGTCTCTTGTACTTGCACTGTACCATGGTGGAGTATGACTCGTGGCCGCCGGGCAGCACATTGTGGGAGAAAGGAACCGTCAGAGGGGTCTGCGGCATCCTCGGTCCATAGGCAAGTTTGCTTACGAAGAGATGGTCTCCTGTGTAAAGCGTGCTCTCCATGGAGGAGGAGGGAATCTTGAAGGACTGGAAGAAAAATATATTGATGAAAGTGACTACTATGACCGCGAAGATTATGGCATCGAGCCATTCAAGCAGTACATTTGGCTTTTCACCTTCCTTGTAACTCTTTTTCCAGAACGCCCATTTGACTTTCCTCGTGATGAAGATGTCAAATATTACCAGGAGTCCCGCGAGCCACCAATAATTTCCGACCCATATTACCCATGCGACATAGAGCAGTGTCCAGAATCCGAACCTTACCCATTTGTTGCGGTATAATTCCTTCAAGGTCATCACAGCATCGGAAAAACTGAAATTCCAGAACTATTTGACGCTGTTGATGATTGCCTCAAAAGCCTGGGGATTGTTCATCGCGAGGTCAGCGAGCACCTTGCGGTTGAGGCTGATGTTCTTCTTCGCGAGCTTGCCCATGAGCTGAGAGTAAGTAACACCGTACTGACGTGCAGCAGCGTTAATTCTCTGGATCCAGAGGGCACGGAAAGTGCGTTTTTTGGCTTTACGATCACGGTAAGCATAGGTGAGACCTTTTTCATAGGTGTTCTTTGCTACCGTCCAGACATTTTTCCTTGAGAGGAAGTTACCGCGGGTTCTCTTGAGAATCTTCTTGCGGCGCGCCCTTGAGGCGACTGAATTTACCGATCTTGGCATAGTTGTTTGTTTTTCCGGAGACAGCGTCCCGACTCATACACGGCGGGAACTTTTCGGCTGTGTTCCAAGTTCTACTTAAATAAAATTACATTCCCAACAAAGCTTTGACTCTGCTCTCGTCAGCTGAAGTAAGCATGGCGACATGAGTCAAATTTCTCTTCTGCTTTTTGGTCTTCTTGGTGAGGATGTGGCTCTTGAAAGCATGTTTCCTCTTTACTTTTCCCGTTCCGGTAAGCGTGAA
>JAKSKQ010000061.1 GCA_024401675.1 Bacteroidales bacterium
GCATGACCAAGACGAAGCCGATTTCTGTTTTGGTTTCCTTTATATATAAAGGCAAAACATATTCGGGTGTTACTAGTTCTATATCTAGCGGCAAATGGGAGAGGGGGGCTTGCTATACTTATTCCATGGTTGTAGACTTTAAAAACTTAACGCCTGACTCCGACACCAAATCTTCTTTCAGCGATCTCGGGGGACTGACACTGGAACTCGTTTCCGAAACCGCACTCTAATTACACACCTTGCGCAAAACGCGAGTCACTCGCGTTTTGCGCAAAGTCCCCCGATTTCACTTGCCGGATGCCGGGAGGACTTCGAGATATTGCAGGAAGTCCTTTATGCGCTCAATGCTGGAATATCTTCCGGTTCCCGGTGAGGCGGTCTTCTGGAAACAGTGCTTTCCGGTGGCGTAGGTGTGAAGTTCGCTGTCAACCCCCATCTGCCTGAATTTTTCCCAGAGTTTCACCGAACCCATAGACGAATATCCGTCGGCATCGCCGTGGAGCATCAGCATAGGCGCTGTCGCAAGGTCGAAGGAGAAATCCGGGACAATGATATCCGAATCGTTATTCCCCTTGTTCTTGTTGTGCCATGTGACTCCGTCCGTGAGAATATATGCCGGATAGAATGCTATTCCCCACTGCACATTACAGGGAACAGTCCTGTCAAGATTGTCCAAAGCCCTGTACGAGCGGTGCTTCGAAGATGTGACACCCATCACTGTGAGATGCCCTCCTGCGGAACTTCCCATAATTCCTATTCTGCCGGGGTCCAGCCCGAGACCGGGAGCCTCGCTGCGCACCACCCTTATCGCCCTCTGAAGGTCTTCCCATGCGGTCACATGCTTTGCCAGCCCGCTTTCCGGCGTCGGACGGGGAGTGCGGTACTGCATCAGGACCACCGTCATGCCGAGACTGTTGAGATAGTGGCAAAGAGGCTCCGCCTCCCATGAATGCGGGTTGTTGTTTCTGTAACCTCCGCCGGAATAGACAATCTGTATTGCAGTTGTCTCAAGTCTGGCAGGAATATGCCACTCTATGTATGGCTTGCACTGGTCGCTCATCCTGTCCGGCATTTTCCCTTCCGGCCAGATGTCCTCGGTGATAACCCTGGTCCCCGGGACCTCCTTAAATCTCTCGGTGAGCGGAACCTCTTCCTTCAGAGGGCCGAGGAATCCCAACTGACGGATGAATTCCACACCCCGCTCGATACCATAGACACCGTGCCCCTTGCCCGGGTACAGATGCAACTCGGCAGGGATTCCGTGTCTGCGCAGTTCCCTGTATATGAGGGTGGAACCATTGGGTGAGAACGGATCGTTCTCACCGTGATGCAGGCTCAGGGGACAGGTCTTCGAGTCAAATGTGAAAATGCTGTCGAGTTTCACGTCCGGACCGTAGCCATCCCGGTCGGCCGCGTGGCCGAGTCCGTCGGTGGTGACATAGGCAGGAGCATGCAGCACTCCCCAGTTGATATGGCAGGGAATGCTGTCAAGCTTGTCAACCGGAGCGTATGCACGTGTCTGGGAATTGCTGGCGAGAAGCAGCCCCAGATGCGAGCCGGCCGACATCGAAATCACCCCGATCTTTTCCGGGTCATAGCCGCGTTTTGAAGCCTGGCTCCTGACTAGTCTCACGGCGCGCTGCCCGTCCTCCCATGCCGTCTGATAGAAAGGAAGGCCCTTGGGACGGGGAGTGCGGTAAACGAGGGACACACATTGTATGCCTTCGGCGGTGAGAGTCTCTCTCCAGCGGCGTATCGGTTCCATGTCGCAGGTGCTGTTGTATCCACCTCCGGAAATCAGAATCATGCATGCTCCGGTCTTCACACTGTCCTCGGGCGCCTCGAACCACTCCAGATACGGAATTCTGAACTTCTCTCCATTGAAGTCCGGAGCCTTGGTGACGGCTGTCATTTCCGCGATCTGGTGATCCTGCGGGTCGGGCATATTCCGCTTTGTCCACAGCGGCTCGCGTTCCCACCTCAGAGAGGAGTACTGCAGCGAAAGCATGGCGTCGGCATAGCGCCCGCCAAGCCGTATCTGAGACTCGCGGTTGAAATGAACCCCGTCAGCCTTTGCCGAGAGACCGTCGGCCGTAACGCATGCTGACTTGGGAATGTTTTCAGAAATTGTGCGCAGTACAGGGTTAATGGCTGCTCCCAGTCCGTCCTGCACAGCCTCACCTGCTATGAAGGGGACATCGGCCTTGAGGTCCTTCCTGAGGTCGCTAACCATCCTGGACAGTTTGCCCATATATGCATGGCGAGCCTCTTCGGTATGTGAGTCGCCTTCTCCCTGATGCCAGATTATTCCGTACAGACTTCCCAGACGCATTGCCTGCTTTGTTCTGCGGACGGCCTCAGAATAGAACTGCGGGGCACTGGTCCTGTCTGGCCATGTCTCGTTCTTGACAAGGTGAGTATCGCAGGGTGAGTCCTTCAGCCAGAGGTCGATGGATGTACCGCCCTTTGCATTGACGACAAGCAGAATCTTCTTCCCGGTGACCTTATGCATCTTCTGCGCGAAAGCCCAGCAAGGGCCGAGGCCCTGTAGGGACAAGTCCTTGCGAATTGTTGAATACCGGTTGAGAGGAGCCGTGGCCGGTACCGGGGTACCATCGCCACCCAGCACATACACACCTTCAAGAGGGGCTCTGTCCTGCTCGAGTATTTCTCCACGTCCGGCCATATTGCTCTGACCTATGCAGAGATAAACTGCGTAGTCTTTGTCTGCGTGCGGTGCCGGCACTGCTGCAAGCGACACAATGAGGGAAAGTAACAATGTTTTTATCATATCAGTTTAGAATTAATATCGTTCGCGGTTTCGAGAAGACAATCCTTGAGAAAATCGCTTCCCTTCTCATCTATTCTGGCATAGGGCATATAAAAGCCCAGGCTCGCTATCGCCTCGCCGTTGTGGAAAATTGGTACTGCCATACTGAATATATGGCTGGCGTTCAGTGCAGTGTAGTATTTCTGCAACCTTATCTCGGCAAGTTCGCGCTTGAGGTCATCCAGCGACTTGACAGCCTCCCAGTCATTGCCCGGCAGTCCGGTCTCGTTGAACAATTCTTCAATATGACTTTCGCTCCAATTGGCTATGATGACGCGGCCTGTGGTTGCACGATAGATACTCATGCTTTGTGCCGTGGAGGCGTTCAGTTCGTGACTGCAGAGCGAGGAATATAGCAACTCCCGGCGGCATCCCTTCACGATGGACAGTATCACATTCTCGTTTATCTTGTCTTTCAGGCGGTCAATCAGCGGGAATGAAAAGGAGAGAAGATCGACTGAAGGGGATGTCTGGGTGAGAAAATACAACTTTCGCCCAAGCGTATAACCTTTCCTCTGGTTGGGCTGTTCGACGAAATCGACATCCTTCAAGGCCTTGAGAATGTTGGCGCAGGTCGCGTTGTTGAGTCCCGTCTGCGTCGCAATTGAGCCCAGCCGCACTCTCTCGCCACCGGCACCGGCTATGATATCCAGGATTTCGGCAGCCTTTTGTATCACTTTAATCATTGTCGTAATTTTACAATGCGAAATTATAAAAAATAATTCAATAAACATATATGTTATTGATAAAATAAAACTATTTTTGTAATGTTATGAAACTTGCACACGTATTCCTTTCCGATAAACCGGATATTAAATGGATGCTCTGCCGCCAGATGGGCGTGAAGTATGCCGTGGCGAAACTCTCCCCTGAACTGACAGGGAAGAAACCAATATGGGATTTTCCGACCTTGGAGGCTGCAAAGGCATCCTTCGCAGACAACGGCTTCGACCTTATTGCTTTAGAGGGAGATCAATTCGACATGACCCGCATTAAGTTGGGCCTGCCCGGACGCGAGGATGATGCACGGCATTACAGACAGATGCTTCGTAATATGGGGCGTCTCGGAATCACAACACTCTGCTATAATTTCATGCAGACCGGGTGGTTCAGGACCAGCATCGATCTAAAGGAGAGGGGAGGAGCGCTCGTGACAGGCTTTGATGCCGCCGATGCCGCCCTGCTTCCTCGGAAGGAATATGCACCTGTGACGGCTGAGAAAGTGTGGGATAATTACAAATGGTTCATCAGGGAAGTTCTTCCGGCCGCCGAGGATGCCGGAGTGCGTATGGGCCTTCACCCCGATGATCCTCCCGTGCCTTCGGTCGAAGGAGTGGAGAGGGTGTTTATCAATCCGGAAGCCATTGACAGGGCTCTTTCTTTGAGCGACAGCATCTCCCATGCTCTGACATTCTGCCAGGGAACTTATGTGACAATGGGGGCTGACATCCCTGCTCTTTTCCACAAGTGGAGAGACCGAGTGGCCTTTGTCCACATAAGGGATGTCGTCGGGACACCGGAACATTTCCACGAGACCTTCCACGACAACGGTCCTACCGATATGCCTGCAATGTTCAGGATGTATGCGGACGAAGGTTTCTGCGGAATCATCCGCTCTGACCATGTGCCTACTATGGCCGGAGAATCCAATGACAACCCGAGTTATTCGATGAACGGCAATATTTTCGGCATCGGATATATAAAAGGTATTATGGATGCTCTGAACATCAAACAAGATTGACGCCGATGTACGCACAACTTCAGACACTTGATTATGTTGCCATCGGGATATACATTCTGATTATGGCTGTCGTGGGAGTCCTGTTCGGTTGGCTCGTCAAGGACTCCGGTTCGTATTTCAAGGGCGGAGGAGCGATTCCATGGGTGATGGCCGCCGTGACGAATTTTATGGGGCTTTTCAGCACTTTCGTATTTGTCGCATACGCCGGAATCGCATACCAGTGGGGCCTTGTCTCCATTTCAGTATTCTGGGGCTTTGTTCCTGCCTGTATCATCGGCGGGGTGTTCTTTGCATCGCGATGGAGAAGAACCGATTATACGACCCCCACGGAATATCTCGAAGGAAGATACAATCTCGGTGTCAGACAGACTATGAGTTGGGTAGGCCTTGCGATGCGCTTCCTGGACAATATGGTGAGGCTTTATGCAATCGGCATCTTCATAACAGTTGTGACCCCGCTTTCCCTCGAATGGAGCATCATCCTCTCCGGTGTCATAGTGACTGTGTTCAACCTTTTCGGAGGAATGTGGTCCGTGTCCATAATGAGTACGATTCAGTTTGTGATAATGATTCTTGTGACTCTCGTGCTGTTCCCCCTCGCTCTTGGCGAGGCCGGCGGCATCGGGACAATGTGTGACAAATTGCCGGAAAACATGAAGTGGTTCAACGGTCCGAAAGGTGCTCCTTTCTGGTTCACGATATATATGGTAATGTCCATAATCAAGAGCAATGAGAACTGGACTTTCATACAGAAATATTATTGTGTTCGTGATGAGAAATCTGCGAGACTGACTGCGTATCTGACTGCCGGATTGTTCCTTGTCTTCACTCCTGTATTCCTGCTTCCTGCGGTGGCCGGACCTCTGATTGTCCCGGGGATCGAGAATCCGGAAATGTCGTATGTCGCCATTTCTGCGAAACTTCTTCCTGTCGGGGTGATGGGAATTCTCTTCTCTTCTATGTTCGCCGCTACAATGTCTTCTCTCAATGCGGAGTATAATGTGATGTCAAGCGTCATCACGCTCGATATATACAAACGCCTGTTCAAGGCGGATGCAACTGATGCGCAGATGCTCAGGGTGGCCCGTTGGAGCATTCTCGCAATCGGTGCGATAATGACAGGCGGAGCTATTCTGATTCAGAATATTGGCGGCGCGTTCGAGGCTAACAAATTGTTTACTGGCAAATTAGCGATTCCCCTTGGTATCCCCCTTATCCTTGGAATCGTTGCCAAGCGCCCGGGTGGAGCTGCCGCGCTGCTGACAATAGCAGGTGGAGTGTCTTTCGGTGTCGTCGTGAATCTCATAACGGCCATATCCTGGGAGCTCGGAACCCTGTTTGAAATTTTAGTGTGCCTCGGACTCTATTTCTTCCCTTGGAAGGAGAAGATGACGGAGGATAAACGGCGTGGTATCGATGAATTCTTCAAAAAGATATCCACTCCTGTCAAGGAGGAGGACAAGCCGGTCATCTCGGACGGATACAAGCGTGTGCTTGTGTCGCTTTTCATATTCTCCTTCGCTGTAGCCGGTCTGTTATTCTGCGCGATGAGCCTGCCTTCGATAACGGAAAAGGGGGGGATGTACAGCTTTCTAGCCGGTGCTGTGTGCCTTCTGGCTGCTGCGCTTGGATTCTTTATTCAAAGAAAACAAAAAATCAGATAAAATATGATTAAGGAATCTACAAAACTCGAGCAACTCACAGAAATGCTCGACCACTATGAGATCAAGCCTCTGGGAGTATCAGATGAGGAAATCTGCGAGCGTCTTGAGAAACTTTACACCGGAGCTATCAATGATGTGCTTCGTGAACACTGTCTTTTGGATCAGGCACTTCCAAACAATATCATGCCTCTGAAGATGGATATGTGCAAGGCCGGTGTGGCATACACCATCCGTTCGGCACCGAACCCCACTGTCGGCGGTGAGATGAATGTACGGGCACAGATGCTGGATGCAATGCCGAAAGGATGCTGTGTCGTCTGGGATGCAGGTATTGAAAACGAGGCTTCGCACTGGGGAGAGGTGATGACCGCTTCTGCGCTTGCCCGCCACGCAAGGATGGCCGTGATTAACGGCGGTATCAGGGACACCCGTCAGGTACTTGCACAGAATTTCCCCGTGTTCTACCGCTACAGAACTTCCAACGGTTCTCTGGGAAGGACCAAAATCACAGAATTCAATGTGCCGGTGCGCATAGGCAAGACATACATCAAGCCTGGAGACTTCATATTCGGGGATATCGACGGCGTCGTGGTGATTCCCCGGGCAATTGCTCTCGAAGTTCTCGAACGCGCGGAAAGGATTAATTCCAACGAGCGGGAAATGCGTACGATGGTTTACGACGGCTTCTCAGCTGTCGAAATGATAAACAACGGAGGATATTTTTAACCTATGAAACTTGATTTCATTACAAAGGATTTCCTCCTTGAGACAGACTTTGCACGCGAACTTTTCCACTCCTATGCCCGAAAGGCACCGGTAGTCGATTTTCACAACCATTTGTCTGCTGCGGATATAGCTGGTGACAAGCGGCACGAAAATATCGGTCTTTTCTGGGTGTGCGCAGATGGTTACAAATACCGCGCAATGCGTATGGCCGGGTTCGATGAAAGGTATATGACAGGAGATGCAAGTCCCCGTGAGAAGTTCGACAAATGGTGCTCCCTGCTTCCGCACACGATGGGAAGTCCTCTTTTCCATTGGTCGTGTATGGAAATGAAGAATGTTTTCAATATTTCCGAAGTGCCGGACGAGACCAACTGCGAGATGGTATGGGAGGCGTGCAATACATTATTGGCTACCCCTGAATACTCAACCAATTCCATTCTCCGCGGCTTCAGGGTGGAATATGCCACCACTTCCGACGATCTTCTCGATGATGTTAGTGTCCACTCACGGGCTACAGAAGTCTCGGGAATATATGTTTCACCGTCTTTGCGCGGTGATTCGATACTTGCTTTCGATAAAGAGTCGTTCGACCCGTGGTTCAGAAGACTTGGGGAAGCAAAGGATTTGCAAGAATATCTTGCAAAAGTAAAGGAACGCCTCAACCTGTTCTCTGCCAACGGATGCCGCCTTTCGGACCATGCTCTTGACAACGGATTCAGTTATGTGAAGACATCATTTGATGAAGCCGCGGCTCTTTTTGCTTGCAGGAAGGATCTTACTGCGGAGGGATATCTGAAATTGAAATCTTTCCTGCTGAAATTTCTCGCAGGCGAATATGCGGAGCGGGGCTGGGTGATGCAACTGCACATAGGTGCCGAGCGTTGGACAAGTTCCCGTCTGCGTGCCGTTGCCGGGCCGGCAGGGGGATATGCCTGCCCGGGAAGTCCCTGCGACATCCGCTCTCTGTGCGATTTTCTTGATTCTCTGGATGTTCGCGGACTGCTGCCCAAAACGATACTTTACACTCTGAACCCCTCTGACAATGCCACATTTGCGACACTCACAGGTTCATTTTCGCAGTCCGGAGTGAAGAAAATACAGTTCGGACCGGCGTGGTGGTACAATGACCACAAATACGGAATAGAGGAAAATCTTAAGAATGTCTCCGCGTATTCCCTGCTCCCGGGATGCCTCGGAATGACTACTGACTCGAGGACAATATTATCCTTCTCCCGCCACGAATATTTCAGGCGGATTCTCTGCAATTATCTCGGAGAACTCGTTCGTAGGGGCGAACTCCCCCAGGACATCGATTTCCTCGGAGAGATGGTGCTTGATATTTCATACAGAAACGCAAAACAATGGATATATGAGTAATAAAGGAAAAATTGCCGTTATTACAGGTGGCGGCGGTACGCTTTGCGGCCCGGTGGCCCTGGACCTTGCGAAGCAGGGATGCAGGATAGTCCTTATAGGACGCCGTCTCGAAGTTCTTGAAAAAAGGGCCTCCGAGGTGCGTGCGCTCGGGGCTGAATGCCTTTGCATCAGCGCGGATGTGAAGGATGAGGCCAGGATGCTTGAAGTCCACGAAGAAATCCTAAGTCGCCTCGGCAAGGTCTCGATTCTTGTCAACGGGGCTGGAGGCAACCAGATGGACGTTGTCGCCAATGTCAACGAATATACTCCCGGGGAACTTGAGCCCGGGCATGATTTCAGGGGGTGGTTCGACCTCAAGATGGACCGCTTTCTGGATGTCGTCAATGTAAATCTGATGGGAACGGTGATTCCCAGCCATATTTTCTCCCGCGATATGGTCGAACTCGGAGGTGGCTCGATTGTGAATTTTGCATCCATGAATACCTACCGTCCCCTCTCAAGGGTGCCCGCGTATGCGGCGGCGAAGGCTGCCGTGTCCAATTTCACCCAATGGCTTGCCGCCTATCTGGCTCCGGCCGGAATACGTGTCAATGCTGTAGCCCCGGGTTTCTTCTGGAACGAACGCAGCCCCAAACTTATGCTCAAGGAGGATGGTACACCTTCGGAGCGCGCCGAGCACATCCTGTATCATACTCCCATGCACCGTTGGGGACAAGCCGGGGAACTGCTTGGATGCATACACTGGCTGCTTGACGACGACCAGGCCGGATTCGTCACCGGCATCACAGTACCCGTAGATGGCGGATTCCTTTCCAATGCGGGACTTTAACGGATAATAACACTAATTCATTTTACACTATGCTTACTGAAAAAAACAGAACTGACTATCGGACACCGATGGTGTCTGTGGTGAATCCGTGTCCAGGGAGAATATGCTTGTCTTCCCTGGAAACAACTGTGGCATCTGAGAACATTGATGCTCTCCAAGGAATAGAATGGTAACCGAAAAACAGCAGACATTATGAAAAAGATATTGTTCATGACGGCATCTGTGTGCGCAGCGCTCACACTTGCATCCTGCCAGAAGGCGGAAATCACTGAAAAAAATGCGGCTAGGGAAATCCTCTCCCATGTCAATGTCACTGCTGCTCCGGCGCCGGGGACTAAAGTCTCCTACTCTGAAAATGCTGAAGTCGATTTAATCGGCAAATGGGTCACTGGGGATGTCATTTACGGTTGGACTAGTACCGGCGACAAAATATCATTCGCGGTGGAGTCCGTTGCCAAAGACGGAGTTGCCACTCTCTCCCAGACAACTTCCGTAGGACTTGCCAACGGCGATGCCGTTTATGCGATTTATTGTCCTCTTGGAAACGCGGACCAGATTTCCGAAGGTGAACTGCACCTTGATTTCTCCCAACAGGAAAAGAGTGTCATTCCGATGCTTCTGCTCAGTGAGGCTACCGTTAGCGGGGGCTCCCTTTCCTTCCATTTCCGCAATGCCGTATCGATTGTCGGGATTGCTTCTCCGCAGATTGCCAGCTCTTCTACCGGAAAAAAAGTTACTTCCTTCACTGTCAGCGGTCCCGAAATCTGCTGCGAAGGAGATGTTACTCTGAATGGCGACGCTCTATCATTCACACCATCCGCTCCTTCCAAATTCATCACAAAAACAATTGGTGACTGGAAAACAGTTGCCGGCGCGGATGCTTCCCATACGACCACTTCATATAGTGTCTATATTGTTGTGCCGGGCGGAACCGTGGATATGGTCAGTATCAATAGAGGGGGCACCCTGTTCGCGTATAATGTAGGCAAGGCAATCGAGCCTGGAAAGTATTATTACATCAAAGGGAAGGAATTCGCTAATATTGTACTTCCCACAATGAGCGGCCTTGTTGCCGGCGGTGTGGAGTGGGCGAAATGGAATCTCGGTGCAACAGCTGTCACCGGAACCTCTTCGTTCGGAGATGTTTACA
>JAKSKQ010000062.1 GCA_024401675.1 Bacteroidales bacterium
CGGAGTAAAAAATAAATGTGTTATGAGAATAGCTGAATCAGAACTTATTATAAACGGAGACGGATCCGTGTTCCATCTGCATCTGAAACCCGAGGACATAGCTGATAACATCATCCTTGTGGGAGATCCGGGCCGCGTGGATATGATAGGGGAGTTTCTCTCTGACAAGGAGTTCAGGAAGTCCAACCGTGAATTCGTGACAATCACCGGAAAATACAACGGGAAAAGGATAACCGTCCTTTCCACCGGCATCGGCACCGACAATATCGACATCGTGGTGACAGAACTCGATGCCCTGGCAAACGTGGATTTCGCCACAAGGGAGCCCAAGGCGGTCAGGAAATCACTCAATATCATCCGTCTCGGCACATCGGGAGCAATTCAGGAGGATATCCCTCTCGGGTCGTTCGTGTTCTCCGAAATCAGCGTGGGCTGTGACGGCCTGCTCAACTGGTATGAGGGAAGGGACGAGATTGCTCTTGCCGACATCGAAGAGGCATTCAAGAAACATGTCGGCTGGGACAAACACCTGCCCGATCCGTATTTCGTCCGCGCCGGTGAGAAGATGATTGAGAAATTCAAGGATTGCACCGTCAGGGGCTGCACTATTTCCGCTCCGGGATTTTACGGTCCCCAGGGCCGTGTGGTGAGACTCCCTCTGGCTATGCCTGATATGGTGGATGATTTCGGGTCTTTCCGCTTCGGTGATGTCCGCATTACCAATTTCGAGATGGAGGGCTCCGCACTTGCCGGTCTTTCCGCCCTGTTGGGGCACAATGCCGGTACGGTGTGCTGCATCATAGCCAACCGCTATCTCAAGAGCAGCAACACCGACTACAAGCCTTTCGTCCGGGATCTTGTCCGTCTGGTGCTGGACAAGATGTCCGAATAGACGGCAGTACCGTCCTTTTCCGCATTCATATCGATTTTTATCACGGCCGCTGTTTTCACGGCCGTGATGTGTCCTGTGAGGTACTCGGAAACCGGGTCCTCGACCCATTTGCGCACCGCGCGTTTCAGCGGCCTCGCACCGTAGGCGGGGTCATAGCCCCACTCGGCGATGAATTTCCTGGCCGCGGTGGAGACATCCAGCCTGTAGCCGAGTTCCGCAAGCCTTGAGCGCAGACCCTTCAGTTCGATATCCACAATAGAGGCCAGTTCGGCCTTGCCGAGACTGTGGAAGAAGACCTGCTCATCGACTCTGTTGAGAAATTCCGGAGGGAAAGTCTGCTTGACTGCCTTCACGGCCACTCCCTTGCGCTTTCCTTCGAGTATTGTCGGATCGTCTCCGGTGGAGAAGCCCAGGCCCGAACCGTACTGTTCCATTTCCCTCGACCCGACATTGCTGGTCATTATGATGATTGTGTTGCGGAAATTCACGCTGCGCCCGAACGAATCGGTCAGACGGCCGTCATCAAGGACCTGGAGCAGGAGGTTGAATACATCCGGGTGGGCTTTCTCTATTTCATCGAGGAGCACCACACAGTAAGGCTTGCGCCTGACCGCTTCGCTGAGCTGTCCTCCCTGGTCGTAGCCTACATATCCCGGAGGAGCGCCCACAAGTCTGGATACATTTATCTTGTCTCCATACTCGCTCATATCTATACGAACCATATTGTCCTCGCTGTCGAAGAGATAGTCGGCCAGACTCTTTGCCAGCTGGGTTTTCCCGACTCCTGTCGGTCCGAGGAACATAAAGGTCCCGATCGGACGCCTGGGGTCCTTGATTCCGCTTCTGCTGCGGCGTATGGCCCTGGCCACCGTCCCCACCGCCTCGTCCTGACAGATTATCCGCTCTGAAAGTTTCTCTTCCATCTTTAGGAGTTTCTGGCTTTCCTTCTTTGCCACCCTTTCCACCGGCACCCCGGACATCATTGAAATCACCCTGGATACATCGGCAGCCCCGACTCTGGCGGGACCGCGGCTTCGGCTGCGCAGGCGGACCATCGACCCGGCTTCATCCATCACATCCATCGCCTTGTCCGGGAAGCAGCGGTCCTGGATGTAACGGTCGGCAAGTTTCACACAGCAGGAGAGCGCCTCATCGCTGTAGCGCACATTGTGATGGTCTTCGTAAGTGCTTTTATGGAGCTGGAGTATCTTGAGCGTCTCGGAGGCGTCGGTGGGTGCGACTTCCACTTTCTGGAAGCAGCGGTCCATGGACTTGTCTTTCTGAATGACTTTCGAATATTCGTCCGGCGTGATGCAGCCGATGCAGTGGATTTCCCCCCGGGAAAGCGCCGGTCGGAGGAGACTTGCAGCGTCCAGTCCGCCTCCGGTGGTCTCGCCGGCCCCCACGATTGTGTGGAACTCGTCGATGAAGAGGATGATGTTGCCCCTCTCCTTTACTTCGCGTATGATGTCCTTGAGACGTTTTTCAAACTCGCCTCTGAATTTTGTTCCGGCAACCACCGACGCTATGTCCAGCGAGAAGAGGACCTTACCTTTGATGGAATCCGGAACTTCACCCTTGGAAAGCAGCAGGGCCACATGCTCGACAATGGCGCTTTTCCCCGAACCGGGCTCCCCGACCAGCATGGGGTTGTTCTTGTCCCTGCGTCCGAGAATCTGCATTATGCGCCCGATTTCCGTGCTTCGGCCCCTGGCTGCCTTGAACTTGCCTTCCGCTGCGGCCGCAGTCATGTCGTAGCCGAAATCCTCGAGATTGTTGACGCTCGGGGCGGCGGGGTCTTCGGGAGAGGGCATTGCTCCGGGGACTGGTCCGGCGGCAGCCTTTTCATTGAACGCGGGCTGCTCCATGTGGTCGGCGTACCAGGTGGCGGCGAATGCGCCCAGACGCTCGGGATTCACCCCGTTCTCTTGCAGGAAAGTCCGGGATACGGTTCCGGCTGCGGAGCACAGGGCCATTACCACTTCCAGGGACGTGGTCTGCGTTCTTGCGAAACGGCGCCCGTGCAGGACGGCTATGCTGAGCACGCTGTGCGCCTGCGGGGAGTATGTGACATTTTCCTTCTGGTCGTAGGCCACATGTTCGTTGGTGAAGATTCTCTCGTCTATGAACTGCTTCATTTCCTGGAGGTTTACTCCCAGACTTTCAAGGGCTTCGCAGCCGGGGCCGGTTCCCTCGCGGAGAATTCCCAGCATGAGATGGTCGGCTCCTACAGAGAAACTTCCCGTCCTCATCGCCTCGTCTCTGGCGAAGTCCATCGCCTTCATCAGTTCCATCGAAACATTCAATTTCATATCAAATTCAATTCAATCTTCCGCTAAGGTAAGAAAAACCTCTCAAAGAGGCTTTATTTATGAAAATTTTTTGTAAATTTGCTTGATTAAGCATTTGTGCGAGAATATAAGGAAAATTTATGGAAAACGAACAGATCAACACTCCGGTCGAGGAGGTTTCAGAAGCCCCGAAAGGCAGGATTGAACAGGTGGAGATTGACCGCCAGATGAGAAGTGCGTACATCGACTATTCGATGTCCGTGATTGTCTCCCGAGCGCTTCCTGATGTCAGGGACGGAATGAAGCCGGTACAGAGGAGAGTCCTTTACGGAATGGAACGCCTCGGACTGGACTATTCCGCCGGTACGGTGAAATCCGCCGGAATCGTGGGAGAGGTCATGGGTAAGTATCACCCGCACGGAGACTCCAGTATTTATGACACCATGGTCCGCATGGCTCAGGACTGGAACCTGAGGTACCCGCTTGTCAAGGGACAGGGTAACTTCGGTTCGATGGACGGCTACAGCGCGGCCGCAATGCGTTATACCGAGGCCAAGATGGAAAAAATCAGCGAGGCTGTCATGGCGGACCTCGACAAGGATACGGTCGATATGGTCAGGAACTTCGACGAAAGATTCCTCGAACCCACCGTCCTGCCGACCAGAATCCCGGTACTGCTTGTGAACGGTTCCGCCGGTATTGCCGTCGGCATGGCGACCAACATGGCCCCGCATAATCTCGGTGAATGCTGCGACGCTGTCTGCGCCTATATCGACAATCCCGACATCACCATTCCCGAGCTGATGGAGTACATCAAGGCTCCCGACTTCCCGACAGGCGGCATCATCCAGGGCATTTCCGGTGTCAAGGAGGCTTATGAGACAGGCCGCGGCCGTGTCGTCATCCGCTCCAAGGTTGAAATCGAGAACTCCGAATCCGGACGTCAGGTCATCGTGGTTACCGAAGTTCCGTACATGGTCAACAAGAAGGAAATGTGCCAGAAAATCGCAGACCTCGTGGAGGACAAGAAGATTGACGGCATTTCATATATCAACGATGAGACCGACCTCAAGAAAGGTGTCCGCATCGTGATAAAGCTCAAGAAGGACGCCAACGCCAATGTGGTGCTCAACATGCTGTACAAGTACAGTCCTCTCCAGAGCAGTTTCTCTATCAACAACGTGGCCCTTGTCGGAGGCCGTCCGCGCACTCTCAACCTCAAGGACCTCATCGTCAATTTCGTGAAACACCGTCACGAGGTTGTAGTCCGCCGTACAAAATTCGACCTTGCCAAGGCTGAGGCCAGGGCTCATATCCTCGAAGGACTGCTCAAGGCTCTTGACATCATAGACCAGGTAATTGCCACCATCCGCGAGTCCAAGAGCGTCGAAGACGCGAAGACCGCGCTCATGGACAAGTTCGGCTTCTCTGACGCCCAGGCCAGTGCGATTGTGGAAATGCGTCTGCGCCAGCTCGCCGGACTCGAGAGACTCAAACTCCAGGCAGAATACGATGAACTGGTAAAATTCATAGCCGACTGCAAGGATATCCTCGCACGTCCCGAGAGACAGATGGAACTCATCAAGCAGGAGACCATGGAAGTCAAGGAAAAATATGGCGATGCCCGCCGCACCCAGATTGTGCCCGCGGAGGGTGAATTCAACCCCGAGGACTTTGTTTCCGACGAGGATTCCGTCATCACGATTTCACATCTCGGATACATCAAGAGGACTGCTCTCACCGAATTCAAGTCCCAGAACAGGGGCGGAGTCGGCAGCAAGGGAGGCGCCACCAGGGATGAAGACTTCATCGAGCATATCTATGTGGCCAACAACCGCAGTACCATTCTGCTCTTCACCGAGAAGGGCCGTTGCTACTGGCTGAAGGTCTATGAGATTCCGGAGTGCCCCCGCACTTCCAAGGGCCGTCAGATACAGAATGTCATCTACATGGAGCCCGATGACAAGATCAAGACATACCTCAATGTCCGCGATCTCCGCAAGAGCGAGAATGTCGAAGGCAAATTCATCACGCTCGTGACCAAGCGCGGCGTCATCAAGAAGACTGCGGTAGAGAATTACACTCACCCGCGCACCAAGGGTATATTCGCCATCGATATCCGCGAGGGGGACGAACTCCTCGAGGCTGTGCTTACCAATGGAAGCAATGAAATCATGATGGCAGCCCGTGCGGGCCGCTGCGTCCGTTTCGATGAAAGCGATGTAAGGGCAATGGGCCGTACTGCGGCAGGCGTGAGGGGTATCAGCATTGAGGAGGATAATGAAGTTGTAGGCGTGATTACCCATGATCCGTCCGGAGATGAAGGCCAGAGTGTCCTGGTCGTCAGCGAGCACGGCTTCGGCAAGCGTACCGATGTCGAAGAGTACAGGCTCACATCCCGCGGCAGCAAGGGAGTCAAGACAATCAACATCACGGACAAGACTGGCCCGCTTGTTGCTATCAAGAATGTTACAGAAGACAATGACCTTATGATCATCACCGAAGCCGGTCTTGTCATAAGGATGCATGTCTCCGACATTAAACTGGCCGGAAGAGCCACCCAGGGAGTCAAACTCATCAATATCAGGGACAATGACGGCATCGCAGCCGTTTGCGTCGTTCCTCGTGAAGAGGAAGAGGAGGAAGCCTCCGTGCAGACGGAAGCTCCGGCACAAGTAGAAACAGAAGAAAAATAATAAACAGTATTAAGGTATGAAAAAAATCATTACGGCGACTCTCGCCATCGCGCTCTTTGCGGCTCCTGTTTTTGCACAGAAGTCCAATGATGCTCTTGTTGCGGCCATAAACAAGGCAAAGGCCACATGCGAAAATCCCAAGAAAGCCGAGAACGTCAACACCTGGCTCACTCTTGCCAAGAAATGCATGGATGCCTACAGTGCTCCCACCGCTACGGTCATTCCCGGTTCAAACCGCGATGAACTTGCTCTTCTCATGGGTTCTGAAAAGCCCGTTTCAACCGAAGAGGTTGTCATCGCCGGCAATACTTATCTCAAGGATATCTATGCCAACAAGGAACTTTACTTCGACGCGAACAACTCACTCAGGTTCATAGTCGTCACCAAGCCTGTCGCCGAGAACCTTCTCGAGGATGCCGCAGCCGCTTACCGCACCGCTTATGCCAAGGATGTCAAGGCTGCAAAGACCAAAGATATCGTCGCCGGTCTCCAGACCATCGCATCCCACTACACCGAAGATGCATACAACACATATACTTTCGGTGACTATTCGGCTTCCAGCGTCGCCTTTGCAAAGGCTGCCGAGGCGGTGGCCGGTGATCCCGTGAATATCATTGATACCGCCTCCATCTACAATGCCGGTTTCACTGCTTACTACGCAGGAGAGTACGAGCGTGCGGAGAAATATATAAAGGATGCGATTGCAGTCGAGTATTACGGTGAGGACGGTGCTGCGTTCTCCACTCTTGCCGACATCTATGCGAAGAGAGGTGATGACGCCGCTTCACGCGCAATCCTTGAAGAAGGTTTTGTGAAGTTCCCTCAGAGCCAGGCGGTTCTCATCGGACTCATTAACAATTATCTCAACAAGGGCGACAACCCCGACAAACTTTTCGAACTCATCGGCGAAGCGAAGAAGAATGAGCCTGAAAATGTCTCCCTCTACTATGTCGAGGGCAACATCAACAAGGAACTCGGCCGTTTCGAGCAGGCTGTCAAGTGCTACGGGGACTGCGCTGTCGTGAATCCCGATTATGAGTTCGGCTATATCGGCCTCGGAGTCATCTGGTACGAGAAGGCTGTCGAAATTTCCGACAAGGCACAGGTTGAATTCAACGATGCGAAATACAATGCTCTGATTGCCGAAAGGAACCAGGCTCTCATGAATGCTCTCGAGCCTTTCGAGAAGTCTTATGCCCTTTCAGGAGACACTTCAGTCAAAGTCGGAGTCGCAGACTATCTCAAGAATATTTACTTCCTTTTCCGTAACGACAAGCCTGAATACATGGCTGCCTACGAGAAGTACAACGAGATTGTGAAGTCTGGCGTTGCACAGTAAAAAGTCTGCTTTTTAAATGTCGAAAATTCATATAAAGAAAAACGATTGACATTTATAAACGATTGAAAATAAAAAGTTTGACCTGCTGAAAAGCTGGTCGAAACAGTTGAAAAAAATTTCCCGGGATGTATTGTATCTCGGGAAATTTTTGTATCTTTGCAGTCCCAAATTGGCACCTTGAAAGAGTTAAATGATTGATAATCAGCCAATTAAGGAAAATGATAAATTTTATTACAATTTATAAACAGCAATAGCAATGTTACAACCTAAGAAAACCAAATTCAGAAGGTGGCAAAAAGGCCGCATGAAGGGACTTGCCCAGAGGGGCAGTCAGCTCGCGTTTGGCTCTTTCGGACTGAAGACCATGGAGAACTGTTGGCTCACCCAGGCTCAGATTGAGGCTGCTCGTCAGGCTGTTTCACGTCACATGAAACGTGAAGGTAAGATCTGGATCAGAATCTTCCCTGACAAGCCTTATACCAAAAAGCCTGCCGAGGTACGTATGGGTAAAGGTAAGGGTGATCCCGAAGGATTCGTAGCACCCGTTACACCCGGTCGTATTCTTATCGAGGTGGAGGGCGTTTCCATGGATATCGCCAAGGAGGCACTTCGCCTGGGTTCAATGAAGCTTCCCATGGCAACGAAGATCGTTGTCCGCAGGGATTATGTTGAATAATTAAACGGAGACAAGACAATGAAAGCATCAGAAGCACGTGAAATGTCAGTCGCAGATCTTCGCGACCGCATTGAGGTTGAAAAGAACAACCTCGCCACAATGAAGATCAATCATGCCATCTCTCCGCTTGAGGACACTTCAAAAATCAGCAAGGCAAGAAAGGACATAGCTCTTATGCTCACAATCCTTGCACAGAAAGAGAAACAGAACTAAGAGTTATGGAAAGAAATCTTCGCAAAGAAAGAGTGGGTGTAGTGGTCAGCAACAAGATGGACAAGACCATCGTCGTTGCCGTTGCAACTAAGGAAAAACACCCTATTTACGGCAAGTTCGTAAACAAGACCACCAAGTTCGTCGCTCAGGATGAGAAGAACGAGTGCAGTGAAGGCGATACCGTTCGCATCATGGAGACCCGTCCTCTGAGCAAGACCAAGAACTGGAGATTAGTAGAAATCGTTGAAAAAGTCAAGTAACAATGATACAGCAGGAAACACGTTTACAGGTGGCTGACAACAGCGGTGCAAAGGAAGTTCTTTGCATTCGTGTCCTGGGCGGTACCCGCCATCGTTATGCCAAGGTCGGCGACAAGATTGTTGTCGCAGTCAAGTCTGCCATTCCTGGCGGTGACGCCAAGAAAGGCACTGTCTCTAAGGCTGTTGTAGTCCGTACAAAGAAAGAAATCCGTCGTCCCGATGGATCATATATCCGTTTTGACGACAATGCTTGCGTTCTCCTGAGCAACGCCGGTGAACTCCGCGGTACGCGTATCTTCGGTCCCGTTGCCCGTGAGCTCCGTGAGAATTACATGAAAATCGTATCACTGGCCCCCGAGGTCCTTTAATCTTCGAGCACTATGAAAAAGTACAATATCAAAAAAGGCGATACCGTGTATGTGAATGCCGGTAACGACAAGGGTAAGACTGGCAAGGTGCTTGAGGTGATTACCGACAAGGATCGCGTAATCGTCGAGGGTGTCAACATGGTCAGCAAGCATACCAAACCCAATTCCAAGAACCCTCAGGGTGGTATTATCAAACAAGAAGCAGGTATTCATATCTCCAACCTCAACCTCATCGACCCCAAGAGCGGCAAGCCCACAAGAGTCGGTCACAAGATGGATGGTGACAAGAAGATCCGTTACGCTAAAAAATCAGGTGAGGAGATCAAATAATGGCAAAGAATACTAAACCTGCAGGCCAGGCGCCTGTTCCCAGCGGATATGTTCCTTCTCTTCAGAAGACATACAAGGAGGAGATCGTTCCCAAGTTGATGAAAGAATTCAACTACACCACAGTCATGCAGTGCCCGAAACTCGTGAAGATTACTATCAACGAGGGTGTCGGTGACGCTACTGCAGACCGCAAGATTGTCGAGGTTGCCCAGCAGGAACTCTCAACAATCACCGGCCAGAAGGCTGTCATCACTTCATCACGCAAGGATATCAGTAACTTCAAGCTCCGCAAGGGCATGCCCATCGGAGTGAAGGTTACTCTCCGTTCAACCAAGATGTATGAGTTCCTTGAGCGTCTCATCCGTATAACCCTTCCCCGTATCCGTGACTTCAACGGTATCGCTCAGAAACTTGACGGCAAGGGTAACTACACTCTCGGAGTCAAGGAGCAGATTATCTTCCCTGAAATCGACATCGAGAAGGTTACCAAGGTTCTCGGTATGGAGATTACTTTCGTGACTACAGCTAATACTGACGCAGAGGCTTACGCTCTCCTTCGTGAGTTCGGTCTGCCTTTCCAGAAAAACAACAAATAAACTGAACTCGCAATGGCAAAAGAATCAATGAAGGCTCGCGAAGTCAAACGCGCGAAACTGGTTGCAAAATACGCCGAGAAGAGAAAGGCTCTCAAAGAAGCCGGAGACTGGGTTGCTCTTGACAAGCTCCCGAAGAATTCCGCTTCCTGCCGCCTCCATAACCGTTGCTCACTCACAGGACGTCCCAAGGGATATATGCGTGCTTTCGGCATAAGCCGTATCCAGTTCCGTGAGATGGCAGCCAATGGCCTCATCCCGGGAGTAAAGAAAGCAAGTTGGTAGTAACCGCGAGCCCTTTCGGGGGCTCACGGTTTTACCTTATATATTAAATATTAACAATAGGATATCGGGCGCATAAAAAGCGCCGGTCCATAAAAAAGACAAAACAATGACTGATCCAATTGCAGATTACCTCACCAGAGTACGCAACGCGTATGCTGCGGGTAAGAAAGTGGTGGAGATTCCCTCATCAAAGATGAAAGAG
>JAKSKQ010000063.1 GCA_024401675.1 Bacteroidales bacterium
GAACTCTACCTCAAGAGACTCATTGTCGGCGGCTATGCCGGTGTATATGAATTCGCCAAGGACTTCCGCAACGAGGGTATGGACAAGACACACAATCCCGAGTTCACCTGCATGGAGATTTATGTAGCCTACAAGGACTATATCTGGATGATGGAGTTTGTCGAGAAACTTCTCGCAAAGCTTGCATATACTCTCAATGGAACCACCGTCCTCAAGATAGGGGAGCACGATGTCGATTTCGGCGCCAAGTTCCGCCGCCTTCCCATGCTCGAGGCTATCAGGGAATATGCGGGAGTCGATGTGAAGGGAATGGACGAGGACCAGCTCCGCGAGACCTGCAAGAAGCTCCATGTTGAGATTGACGCCACTATGGGAAAGGGCAAGCTCATCGATGCCATTTTCGGAGAATATTGCGAGCACAACCTGATCCAGCCCACATTTATCACCGATTATCCTGTCGAGATGTCGCCTCTTACCAAGCGCCACCGCGATGATGACAGCCTTACCGAGCGCTTCGAACTGTTCGTCTGCGGCAAGGAACTCGCCAACGCATATTCCGAACTCAACGACCCTATCGACCAGCTGGCCCGCTTCGAGGAGCAGGCCGCCCTCAAGAGCAAGGGTGACGACGAAGCGATGTTCATCGACTATGATTTCGTGCGCGCCCTCGAGTACGGTATGCCTCCCACATCAGGTCTCGGGATGGGAATCGACCGTCTTACTATGTTCATGACCGGCCAGTCCACCATCCAGGATGTCCTCTTCTTCCCCCAGATGAGGCCGAAGCCGATGGACTATTAGAGGATGACGACGGAAATCACTTCCGCGAGCAATCCGCGTATAAAGGAACTCCTTGCGCTTGAGGAAAAATCCCGCGAGCGCAGGGAGAAATCTTTGTTTGTGGTCGAAGGCAGACGCGAGATCGAGCACTGCTGCGACTGCCGCTATGTTGTGGATACTCTCTTCGTGTGCAGGGAAATAGCAGGGGACTGGACTCTTCCCGAGGCGTCTTCAGTGGTGGAGGTGCCCTCCGCCCTTTACTCGAAAATCGCCTACAGGGAGGGAACTGAAGGGGCAATCGCCATCGTCCGGGCCAGAGAGCATGCGCTCGGGGGCCTCGCTCTGGGAAAAGACCCGCTTGTCATAGTGCTTGAAAGTGTGGAGAAGCCCGGCAATCTCGGTGCAGTTCTAAGAAGCGCCGATGCCGCCGGAGCGGACGCTGTAATAGTCTGCGACCCGCTCACGGATATATACAACCCCAACCTCATCCGCGCTTCGCTCGGAGCAGTGTTCTCGCGCCAGATAGCTGTGTGTTCCTCCTCCGAGGCCATTTCCTTCCTGAAAGAACATAATATACAGGTTCTTACAGCCCAGCTTCAGGATTCGTCCCTTTATTATGACTGCGACATGAGGCGTGGGACCGCCATCGTGATAGGTACCGAATCGACAGGGCTTTCGGATGTCTGGCGCAAGGCCGCCGACCGGCATATCCGCATTCCGATGAAGGGCGAGATGGACTCTCTCAACGCTTCCGTCTCCGCCGCTATTCTCCTTTTCGAAGCAGTACGGCAAAGAGGCTGATTCTCATTTGACATTTGCAATATTTTCGTTAATTTTGCAAGTTATGAGAATTCGGTCCGGAAATATCCTTTTCATCATAGTCGTGCTCGGCCTCGTCGTGCTCGAATCCTTCGGGGCCGGCCTGTACCGTCCGGACGTTGAAGAGCCTGCTGCGGGGACGGAGGAAATCTCGCTGGAGGAGCAGGCCCGTCTGGATTCCATCGCGCTTGTTGTCAGCGATTCCCTCGCCAAGGCGCGCCGCGACAGCATCCATAAAGCCGCAATCGACACCATACGCATCCCCGACTCCCTCGAATACAAGGACACTTTCAAGTTCAAATACTTCATAGCCCTCAGGGACAGTCTCACCAGAGCGCAACTTAGGGATTCACTCAGGGCTGCCGAAGATTCCCTCACTCTCGCAAGATTCGATTCCGTCTTTTTCGAAGACTCTTCCCAATGTGCGGCCTGGAGATACCGGCAGTGGTACAACTCCCTTTCCCGGAAGGAGAAGAAGAGAGAGGACTATGCGCGGATGTTCCCCATGCTCATGCACCGTCAGGACAGCATCATGCACCGTCAGGACAGTATCAAGGCCCACAAGGACAGCGTCATCGCAGCGTCCCAGCGCATACTTGAGACCTATGCGGTTCCCGATACGATGCTTTACAAGAGAATTTTCACCTGGACTCATGACCAGTATTTCAACAATATCGAGATCCAGCCCATCGATACTTCATACAACAACTATTTCACCGAGTATCCCTTCCATCGCGAGGACGTCGGGGGTACTTATCTCGGTGTGATAGGCTCCGCGACCCAGTACTACAATTACTTCAAGAGGAAGGATGAGGGCAATGCGATTTTCTACACCCCGTACAGGATGTATTCCTATTCGCCATCCGACCTTCTGCAGTACAACACCAAGACTCCTTTCACTGAACTGGCATACTGGGGTACCCTGTTAAGCACCAGGACGAAGGAGGAGGACGATTTCAAGGTGATGACCACCCAGAATATCCTTCCCGAACTCAATATGAGGCTGGAATTCCGGCGCTGGGGCGGCAAGGGCATACTTCTGAATGAGGAGACGGCCAACCGTACCGCGGTCGTGGCGTTCAACTATATGGGCAAGCGCTACCTCTCTCATTTCGGCTACATCACCAATCGTGTGGTCAGGACGGAGAACGGCGGCGCGGTGGACCAGGACGAATCGGTAGGACCCGGATTCAACTGGATCAGGGACACCACCGTCGATGCGAGGGAAATAGCGGTGCGCCTGGGCAAGGCCAATTCCAGCATGCGCAAGCACACCGTATTCCTGGACCAGAGTTACCGAATCCCCTTCAAGTTCCTCCAGACCGAGGAGGAAAAGGCGGCGGGACTTGAAGGCCGTGACATGACCAGCGGTTTCGTGGGTACCAGCACCGAACTTTCAATCTATACCCGCAAATACCACGATGAGATAGACAAATTCGATGACAGGGCCAGGACCTTGTATCAGAACTTCTTCATGCATCCGAGCGTTTCCACCGATTCCATGCGGGTGCTGAAGCTGGACAACAAAGTGTTCATAAAACTCCAGCCTTTCGGGGCGGAGGCTGTCCTGAGTCATCTTGACATAGGAGTCGGGGACAAGCTCCTCAACTATTACAAACTGTCCGACGCAAGCTTCCTCGGCGCGAAGAACAATGTCAATCTCAATTCCGTCTATGCCTATGCGGGAGTGAGCGGGCAGTACAAGCAGTATTTCGCCTGGGATGCATTCGGAAAGGTCACCTTTGCGGGAGCCGAGGCCGGTGATTTTGAAATAGACGGAGGTCTGAAAGGCAATATTTATCCTTTCCGCAGATACCGCAAGTCCCCTCTGACTCTTTCCGCGAGAGTGCGCACTGCACTTCTTACGCCGGACTGGTACCAGCAGCACATGTACACCAACCATTTCCGCTGGGATGAGAAATTCGCCAAGGCGAGTGACACAAGGGTGAATTTCACCCTGGACATCCCGCATTGGAAACTGCTTGCCGACATCAGTTACGGCCTGCTCGCGAATACTGTATATTACGATGCGACCGGCAATCCGCGTCAGAGCGGCGCGGCCGTCAATCTGATTTCCGCATCCCTGATGAAGAATTTCAAGTTCGGCCCGGTGCATCTGGACAACAGGGTTCTCGTGCAGTACTCATCCAACCATACCGTGATGCCGCTGCCGCTTCTGGCTCTCAACTTGAGGTGGTATGTCCAGTTCTGGGTGGTGAAACAGGTCATGGAAATGCAGATCGGGGCCAACGGTACTTACACCACCAAATGGCTCGCTCCCGGATACAATCCGGAAGTCGGTGTGTTCTACAACCAGCAGTCCAACTATTACGGCGGCTGTCCGTATCTTGACGCTTTCATCAATATCCAGTGGAAGAAGGCGTGCATTTTCCTGAAAGTGGTCAATGTGAACCAGGGCTGGCCCATGAAGGACAGGGATTATTTCAGCGCCGACCACTACATCCGTCCGCAGAGGACATTCCGTTTGGGAATATACTGGCCCTTCTATATCGACAGAGGATACAAGAAGGCCCAGGACAAATCATAAGACATATCTATGAAACGTTTGTTTGTCATATTTGCCTGCATCGCCCAGATTCTTGCAGTTTCCTGCGCAAAGACAGGAGTGAAGGCTCTTCAGGGCAGTTATACTTTCAAGACCGGGGGCTATATCGATTTTTCCGGAAAATGCTATGATATCAGCATGTTGGGAGACACTCTCAATGTGCGGGACACCGGTTTCGTGCGCACCCTCACCCCCGAGCGCGGTCAGTTGAGGATACTTCCTTCAGAGGATGACGGAGTCATCATCACCATGAATGTGACCGGCGGGGACCCTGTCGTCTTCACCGGGAAGGTGCAGGATCTCGACATCATCCTTGACAGGGCCGAAAGGGCCGTGATACTCACTTCCGATGAACATTCCATGCTTCCGGATTTCAGCAACAAATACATTTTGGACGTGTGCGGAAGAGGACATCTGTATGACAATACTCTGATTTTCGAACTGGAATACAGCGGCAGTTACAGTTCAGCTTCGGAAAATCTCGAAGGCAAGGCCGTCTCGTCATCAGTCAAATGCATAGCAGTGAAAAATGAATAGAGCTCTTCTGATATTGTTGCCGTCGGCACTGATTGCTGCCTCCTGCCACTACACTCTGCCCGTCCTCCGCTCAGGAGCCTCATCAGCCCCGGTCAAGGTAGTCACTATGGAGGTGGGCAGTTCTTCTTCCGAGTATTCAAGGGTTTATGTCGGGGAGTTCGAACCGGCGCGAAAGACAGTCGTCACTGCTCCTTTTCCGGGAACTCTCCAGCGGGTGGTTCCTCTAAGGGGTGAAAGAGTAAAAGCCGGCGATGTACTTGTGGAAATACGGTCCCAGAGTGTGGAAAGCGCCTGCAAGATGGCAAGAGCCAAGGCCGGGCAGGCCAGGGACGGATATTCCCGTGCCGAAAAAGTATATTCCGCAGGCGGAGTGTCCGATGTTGCGATGGTCGAACTTCGCACCGCCCTCGCCGAGGCGGAAGCCGCTCTGGAATCAGCGGAAAAGTCACTTGAGGACTGCAAGGTAAAGGCTCCCTACGATGCTATGGTATCCGTTGTCGATGCCCAGGAGGGAGTGGATGTCATTCCCGGAGCTCCGCTCGTCACTCTTATGGACGTGTCTTCTCTGAAGCTCAAAATCCAAGTCGGGGAAAACGACATAAGTTCGGTACCCGCCGGCACTGTGGCGCAAGTGGATATCCCGGCTCTCGGCCTCACTGGTCTGAATGCCAGGGTAACCTCCGTCTCACCTGCTTCTTCAGCCTTTTCACATTCCTATGAATGTACTCTCGCTCTTGTGAGGAAGCCTTCCGGCCTCCTTCCCGGCATGGGCGCCAAGGTCAGAATCTCCGTCAGCGGAGGCGGCGGCATCGTGATTCCGGCCGCTGCCGTCCAGATTGACGACATGGGAAAATATGTCTGGCTTGATAAGGACGGTACAGTGTGCAAGGCGCGCATCGAGGTATCCGGCTACAGCGGAAAGGGAGTGGTCGTGACCGGCGGTCTTTCCGAAGGCGACTCCGTCATAACTTCCGGTTACCATAAAGTTTCCAGTGGAATGAAGGTCACCAGAGAGAAATAATGAAGAAGGACACCAGCGGCATAATTCTCAATGCGATACGGCACAAGAAGATAATCTATCTGATTGCCGTAGCGCTTGTCGTGTTCGGTCTGGTCGGACTTTTCAGGATGAACAGGGATGAATTTCCCACATTCGACATCAAGCAGGGCCTTGTCGCCGCAGTGTATCCCGGTGCCACCGCCGAGCAGGTCAGGCAGCAGGTGGCCGGCCCTCTCGAAGAACTGCTGTTCTCATTCTCCGAGGTGGAACGCTCCTCACTGAAATCATACTCCCGGGACGGGATATGCTACATGTATGTCGATCTCACCACTCCCGCCAGCAAAAAGGATGAGGTGTGGTCCAAGATAAAGCTGAAACTGAGTACCGCCAAACTGACTTTGCCCACCGGTGTCGCGGCAATTGTCGTCCTGGATGATTTTTCCGAGACCAGCGCGCTTCTGATAGCCCTCGATTCCCCGGACAAGGGGAGCCTTGAGATGAAACACTATGCCGAGGACCTCTGTACTCGTCTTCGCACCATACCGGAGCTCGCAAAAGCCACTGTCATCGGTGCGAAGGAGCAGGAAATAGCGGTCACGGCAGACCTCGACAGACTCGCTTCCTACGGAATGAACCCCGCTTCGCTGATGCTCAGCTACACGAGCGCCACCCTCAATTCGTTCGGCGGAACATTCAAGCCGGATTATGCCAATTCTCCGATTCATATAGACAATCCGGTCACATCCGAGCAGGAACTGGAGGACTACATAGTGCATGTCGGCCCGGACGGGAATTTCCTCCGCCTTAGGGATGTCGCGACTGTTCAGCGGCGCTATGCCGACAATGACAAGGCTGTGTCCTACAACGGACATACGGCAGTGATTGTCAATGTGTCGATGCGCCAGGACAACAATATCGTGGATTTCGGGGAGGATGTTGACAAGGTACTTGCCGAATTTTCCTCCACTCTTCCCGATTCGGTCCATATCAGCCGCATCACCGACCAGCCGAAGGTCGTGCGCACTTCCATCCTGGGATTTGTCGGGACCTGTTCATCTCGATGCTGGTGGTGATTCTGGTGATGCTGATGCTCTTCCCGATGCGTTCGGCCCTTATTGCCGGTTCCGGGGTTCCGGTTTGCACGGCAGTCACTCTTGCGGTGATGTACGCCACGGGAATGCAGCTCAATACCGTCACTCTCGCCGCACTCATAGTCGTGCTCGGCATGATAGTCGATGATTCGATCATCACGATGGACGGATATATGGACAAGCTCGGACGCATTCCGGACAGGGAGAAGGCCGCCTGCGCAAGCGCGAAGGAACTGTTCCTGCCGATGTTTCTTGCAACATTTGCCATCGGCACGATGTTCTTCCCGTGCAAGCACATAATCAAAGGTTATCTGGGGGATTTCGTGCAGTCTTTCCCGTGGATCATAGCCATTGCGCTGATGTGCTCCCTGGTCTATGCAATGCTGGTGGTTCCTTCCCTGGAAGTGCGCTTCATCACCTCCGGCAACAGCACAGAGACACTGCTGTCCAGACTCCAGAGACGTTTCTTCGACAGAATGCAGGAAATCTACAACCGTGCCGAGGAGTTCTGTTTCCGGCATCCTGCCCTGACAGTCACCGGCGGATTTGTCGCAGTGGGACTCGGTATCCTGATGTTCCTCCAGCTGAATGTCCAGATGATGCCCAAGGCCAACAGAGACTGTTTCGCGGTGGAAATCGTGCTTGGCGGCAATTCTTCCTTCGAAGACACCGCCGTCCTGAGCGACAGCATCACGAACATTCTCCTGAAAGACCGCAGAATAAAGTCTGTTACCACATTCGCAGGGGAGAGCGCACCGCGCTTCCACTGCACATATTCTCCGATGCTTCCGAGTCCCTGTACCGCCCAGCTCATAGTCAATACCGTCTCCAACAAGGCGACGGTGGAGATTCTTTCCGAATATGAAGACAAGTACGAACACATTTTCCCCGAAGCCACAGTGCATTTCCGTCAGATGGACTACCAGGGCACCTGCTCGGTGGATGTGATGTTCAAGGGCGCTCCGGTGGAGCAGCTCAAGCCTTTCGCGGACAGTCTTCGCGCTTACATGTACACCAGCATGGGAGGCACCCTGAAGTTCATCCGCAGTGACTGCGACGATATGGTACCATGTGTCGAGGTGAATATCCGTCCGGACGATGCATCCCGCCTGGCGGTTGACAAGACACTGCTGTCCCTGTCGCTTTCGGGCATTTTCGACGGAGTGTCTCTTACGACTTTGTATGAGGACGGGGAGAAGATTCCGGTCAGACTCTATGACAGTGCCGTAGGGTCCTCGATGAGCTATTCCGACATTTCTTCGAGGCAGATTCCGACTATGATTCCCGGAGTGTCGGTGCCGCTGGGCGATGTCGCTGATGTCGTGCCGTCCTGGAGATACGCCTCCCTGCCGAGAATAAGCGGTCAGGATGCCGTGAGTGTGACTGCGAACATGAAGATGGGTTGCAGCCAGCCGCAGGCAATGAAGCAGATAAAAGCCTATCTGGAAGAGAATGTCAAACCTTTCCTTCCCGAGGGTGTCACGATAGAATATGCCGGTCTGTCTGCGTCCAACGATAATGTGATTCCCCAGGTGGGATGGAGTTTCCTCGCCGCAGTGGCCGTGCTGTTCCTTTTCCTGCTGATTCATTTCAAGAAAGTCAGCATCTCGGTTCTCACCATGGCGCTGAGCATGCTCTGCCTCTTCGGAGCCGCCCTGGGCCTCTGGCTCTTCAACATGGACTTCTCCATGACAGCCGTCCTCGGACTGATAAGTCTTGTGGGAATCATTGTCCGGAACGGCATAATAATGTTCGAGTATGCGGAACAGCTCCGCTTCGAACGGGGCTACAGTGTCAGGGAGGCCGCACTTCTCGCCGGAAGAAGGCGTATGAGGCCCATATTCCTCACTTCCTGCACCACCGCCCTCGGAGTGCTTCCGATGATAATAAGCGGAGACCTCCTATGGATGCCGATGGGACTTGTGATTTGTTTCGGGACCTTGATGTCCATATTCCTCATAGTTCTTGTGATGCCGGTATCATACTGGCAGGTATTCTCATTGCGTGGAAAAGATGCGTAGGACTCTTCTCATACCGATACTGTTGCTGATATCTCTGGCTGCTCCTGCCCGGGAGGAGGGTGCCCGTGTGATATCTCTGGGCGAGTGCCTCGAACTCGGCATGAGAAACGATCCGTATGTCCGGAATGCCTCTCTCGATGTCTCATCGGCGAAAAGCCGCAAGGCTGAGGCAATGTGGGAGTATTTCCCTGATGTGAGCATCAGCGCCTTCGCCTATTATGCTGTCAATCCTCTGATAAAAATCGGCATCACCGATATTCTCGGCACTTCCGATGCCGCATGGGAAATCAACAGCGCCCTTAGCGAAATTGCCCGCGAAAACGGTATCAAACCCTATTACGCAGGCTTCAAGCAGGGATTCGGCATCGCTGCATCTGCAATCCAGCCGGTCTATGCGGGAGGACGCATTGCGGCGGGCAACAAACTGGCCTCACTCGGTGTGAAGGCCGCCGAGATACAGAAATCCATCAGAGAAAGGGATACAAGGGAGGAAATAGAGAAAAAATACTGGATGGTCGTGTCTCTCCAGGAAAAGAAGAAGACGCTTTCCCAGGCGATGGAACTCATGGACAGCCTCCTGTCTCAGGCCGGGGCCGCAAGGGATGCCGGAGTGATGCTTGAAAGCGACTATATGAAACTGAGCCGCAAGCGCTCCGAACTGCTTTCCGGCGAGTCCGCCCTGCGCGGGGGACTCCGTCTCGCGAAGATGGACCTTTTCAATTCGATAGGTCTCGACTATGAGTACATCCATCTTGACGAATATGTGTTCGAGGAGCCTTCGACAGAACTGGTTCCTCCTTCCCGGCTCCTTGACGGCAGCGGCACTATGCCGGATGAGTCCCGTCTTCTCGAGATGCAGGTTGAGGCCAGGAAACTTGAAAAACGCATGGCCGTGGGAGAATATCTTCCGGAGGTCGGAGTCGGTCTCAGTTACGGTTACGGCAACCTTCAGAACAATAATTTCGACAGAATGAATGCGGTAGGCTTCGCTTCGGTCAAGATCCCGCTGACGGGGATAGGCAAGGCCACCGAAAGGGCGAAAAGATACGAGGCGGCTCTTCAGAAATCCCTCAATGAGAAGCAATATCTGGACTCCCAGCTGATTCTCCAGCAACAGAAGCTTTACCTTGAAGCCCAGACTGCCTATGACAGG
>JAKSKQ010000064.1 GCA_024401675.1 Bacteroidales bacterium
CCTGTCGGACGCTCTTTCGTCCGAAGCCGGAGTGCGGGCCGACTATGAGGCCGGAAGGGCCACATCCTCGGATCTCATGACTTCGGCAATGGAGGTCAGAAGCGCTTCCGAAGAGTATATTGACCGCATCCTCGAATACAGGACGGCCGTATCATCATATCTTTGCAGATATTCAGAATAGTTTCCGCTGTGAGTGTATCCCGTTTCATATCATCTCACAAACGGTTCAAAGGAACTGTCACCGGAGTGTGCATCTGTGTCAGTTTCGTGATAATGATAGTCTCCGTCTCGGTCAGCAACGGTTTCAGAACCGAAATCCGCAGGGGAGTGAGCGCCCTGTGCGGGGATATTAAACTCTCGCCCGTGGGCACCGGAGTCCTGTCCGCGGAGACAGACACTCCCGTGGCGGTGGATGCCCCGTTTGTCGGTGAAATTCTCAAAATCAAGGGAGTCGAATCGGTGTCTGAGGTCATCTACACGCCCGGCGTCATCAAGACCTCCGACAATATAACCGGCATACTTTTCAAAGGTGTGGATTCGACTGTCCGCGCTCTCGCTCCTATGGAGGTCTGCATCCCGTCGTCACTCTCCCGCACCGCCTCTCTTTCAGTCGGGGATGCCATGGTGGCCTATTTCGTCAGGAACGGGCGGAGCGTGCCGCGGAAATTCACCGTGGCCGGTATCTTCGATTCCATTATCGATGAGAAGGACAAGGTTTTCGTGATATGCCGCATCGAGGACATGCAGAGAGTCAACGGCTGGGATGCTACGAGCGCCGGGGCTTTCGAGGTCAGACTCGCCCGGGGATATCGGAGCGCGGAAAAAATAAGGGAGAAGGAGCAGGAAATCGGAGCGGTGACTCTCGGTATCTGCTCTTCGGATGAATATGACGGTCCTACAGTGTGGGCCGCTTCCTGTATCAGAATGTATCCGGAAATTTTCGATTGGGTCAACCTTATTGACAGCAATGTGACTTTCATTCTGATTCTGATGATGATAGTCTCAGGGTTCAACATGATTTCGGGACTTCTCATAATGATGTTCGAGAATGTGCAGGCCATCGGCACGATGAAAGCCCTCGGAATGCGTGACAGGGACATTTCCCGTTCATACAGGAGAATCAGCGCCGGTGCTGTGCTGAGGGCCATGGCCGCCGGCAATCTGATTGCACTCGGACTATGCCTGATTCAGAAGTTCACAAGGGTGCTCACTCTCAATCCTGAAAATTATTTCGTGAGCAGTGTTCCGGTGGAGATTTCTCCGCTGGGCATCGCTGCGATAGATTTGATAAGTTTTGCCGTGATAATGGTCATGGTCAGTCTGCCGCTGCTTTTCATACGCAGGGTGGACCCGTCTGTCACCATGCGGTCCAAATGATACAGGAATGACACCTTTTCTCAAACAGGTCGCTTCACACTATTTCAGTGATTCCATGGACAGTCTGTGCCTGGTTTTCCCCAGCCGCAGAAGCCTGTCATATTTCAAGAAATATCTTGCGGAAGCTATCCGGAGCAACGGTTCCTCTCCGGTGATGGCGCCCCGTCTTGTGACAATAGGGGATTTCTTTGCAGCCTGTTCTCCGAGGCAGAAAACTTCCGACAGGATTACTCTGCTGGTGAGACTCTACAGGAGTTACTGCCGCTTCAATCCGTCCGCCGAACCTCTGGATGAATTCATTTTCTGGGGCGACGTGATTCTGGGCGATTTCTCCGATGTGGACAAGTATCTCGCGGACCCTCACCAGGTGTTCAGCAATGTCTCCGATTTCAAGGACCTTCAGGATGATTTGAGTCACCTCACCCCCCAGCAGAAAGCACAGGTGGCCCGCCTCACCCGTTTCATGGACAACTTCAAGGAAAAACCCGGCGCAGGCTCGGCCAAGGAGAAATTCCTCCGTCTGTGGAATGTCCTTGAACTCATATACAATGATTTCCGCGACTCCCTCGGGGCCGAGGGCCTCTGCTACGACGGAATGATATACCGTAATCTTGCCGAGCGCCTTTCCTCCGGAGAGCAGAGCATTTCGGAAATAATGGCCGAATCGTTCCCGGGAATCGGCAAATTCGTGTTCGTCGGACTGAATGTGCTTAATCCCTGCGAACATCTGGTGCTTTCCAAGATGCAGAATGCGCATATCGCCGAGTTCTGCTGGGATTTCGCCGGGGATATGATTCAGAACAAGGACAATAAATCGTCCAAGTTCCTGAGCCGCAACATAGTGGATTTCCCGCCCGCCTTCCCTGTCGAAAAGATAGATTCTCGGCCTCAGGTAAGCGTGGTGAGCGTACCTTCCGGTGTGGGACAGGTCAAGCAGATACCTTATATTCTTGAAAAAGTCAAGGGTACCTGCGCCATTGTCCTGCCGGATGAGACTCTTCTGATGCCGCTTCTGAATTCCATCCCGCCACAGGTTGGGAATGTGAATGTCACAATGGGCCTGACAATGTCTGCAAGTGAGATGTTCGCCCTTCTGGACGAACTGCTCACCCTTCAGATGCACCTCCGTTTCAAGGATGGAACGCCGCAGTTCTACCACCGTCAGGTCTGGACGATATTCGCTAACGCAGTGTTCAAGAAGGCCGTCCGCAGTGAAGTTTCCGAAAATGCTGCCGGTATCATCTCTGCCGTCAGGGAATCAAGGAAATATTATATTCCGCAGGAGGCTCTTCGTGGGGACTCTCTTCTGGAGGCGGTGTTCACTCCAGTTGTGCGGGATGCCTCTGAAAGTTCGGCCGATGTGTGCGAGGGTATAACCGGGTACCTGAAAAATGTCATAACCATCCTCGTGGACAGAATATCCGCTCTTGAGGAGATGTCTCTTCAGGTACATTTCGCCAAAGAGTATTATTGCAGCCTCGTTTCCCTTGAGAAAGAGCATCTTTGCGTGCTCCCGGCCACTATGATGAAACTTATCCGGACCGTCATTTGCAGTCTGAGCGTGCCTTTCGAGGGCAGCAGCATGGACGGACTCCAGATTATGGGGCCGCTCGAGACCAGGGCGCTGGATTTCGACAACGTCATCATAATTTCCTGCAATGAAGGCACTTTCCCGCGCCGGAGCACCTCGGCATCATTCATACCTCCGCTTTTGAGAGCGGATTTCGGTCTTCCCACCTACGAACTCAAGGACTGCGTGTGGGCATATTATTTCTACCGTATGATATGCCGGGCAGGCTCGCTCTGGATGGTGTATGATTCCAGAACCGAGGGTCTGTGCAGCGGAGAGGAGAGCCGCTTCATAAAGCAGCTCAAATACCATTTCGGAGTGCCTCTGACAGAGTGCGAGGCTTCTTCCAGTCCAAGGACCCCCGCCCCTCTGGAGGACATTGCCAAGACTCCTCAGATTATGGACCTGCTCCATTCGGAGAAATTCCATCTCTCCGCTTCCGCGCTCGAGGATTATATGCAGTGCCCCGTGCGCTTTTATTACAAGAAGGTCAGGGGACTCGGCAAAGATGATGAGGTTGCGGAAAATCTCGATGCCGGGGCTATGGGAACAGCTTTCCACCTGACTATGAAATTACTCTACGGCCCGGACGGCGTCAAGGAAAAGGATGCAGTGAAGAATGTACGGGTGAGCCGCAGGAGAATAAAGGAAATTCTCGATGACAAGGCTTTGATACGGTCCACTGTCACCAGGTCGATATGCTATACACTTCTCTGCGATGAAGTGACCGGACGGGATCTCGTCACTGCGGAAGTCATATTCAAATATGTTTGCGACACTCTCCGACGGGATATCGAAATCCTCGATGCGGCCGGCAAGGATGCCTTCCTGGTCAAGTCTCTTGAGGAAATGAAATATTTCGATTGCGGCTCCTGGCATTTCAAGGCCCAGCTTGACAGACTTGACAGTCTGGACGGATGCCGCATGAGGATTGTGGACTACAAGACGGGTGGCGACAGTGAAGAAGTGCTGTCGAATCCGGATGTGGTGAAGAAATTCTTTGACCCGGCCACTTCCTACAAAGTCAAGGCCGCCTTCCAGTTCTTCCTCTACCAGAAGGCTCTCGAGGCGGACGGAGTGACACGTGGCAGCATAGACAATTCCCTTTACCAGATGTCGGCTCTCTCCTCCTCCGTGCCGGGCATCCACCCTGTCGATGAGAGCGTGTATTGCGGCATGCAGAAGGGCCTTGACGACTTGCTTTCCTCCCTGGACGACCCCGAGCATCCTTTCAGCCGCACCCGGAAGAGGGAAAACTGCGAATTTTGTGATTTCAAGACACTTTGCGGAAGATGATACAGATATATTCAGCATCGGCCGGGTCCGGAAAGACCCATACTCTCACCAGAACTTATCTGGAACTTCTGCTTTCATATAGAAAAGAAGGCGGAGCCTCCGATCCTTTCGGCTTCCGTCATATCCTTGCTGTGACATTTACCAACAAGGCCACCGACGAGATGAAATCCCGCATTCTTTCCGAACTCAGCGTGCTTTCGACCGATGTGCGCAGTTCGGATTACTACCGGGATTTCGTCACTGACGGGACTCTTGTGCCCAAGGTCTATCCCGACGAGGAATCCCTTCGCCGGGCATCGAGGGAGTGCCTTGTGGCTCTGCTTCACGACTATGGGAGTTTTTCGGTCAGCACAATCGACAGTTTCGTGCAGATGACCCTCAAGGCTTTCTGCCGCGAAATCGGCCAGCTCGCTTCGTACAGGGTGGAACTTGACAGGAATTCTCTTGTCTCGGAGTGCGTGGACAGGATACTTGATTCTCTGGACGGGGCGTCCGACACCGGAATCCTGGACTGGATTGTCTCCGAAACCCTTGACCGGCTCGAAGATGGAAAGAGAGTCAATGTGGACAAGATAATGCTGGACGAGGCATTGAAAATCAAGGGGGAGGCTCATCGCAATGCAGTTATGAAACTCTCTCCAGAAGAGGCATCTGAACTTTACAGCACAGATAAGATTGCCCGGATGAAAAAGCAAATCGGCATTGCAAGAGGCACTTATGCCGGCAAGATGAAGTCCCTGAGCAATGCTGTGGATGCCCAGATGCGCTCCTGCACTCTTGACTGCGCCGATTTCAAGAAAGGCGCGTTCTCATCCCTGATTGCCACTTGCCGCACATGGAAACCGTGGCAGAGCTATCCTGAGGTGAATGCCACTACCTCCAAAGCCATTGGCGAAGATCCTTTGAACTGGTTCCCCAAAGCAAAGGCCGGCAAGGCAGCCTCTGTCACCGGGGCACTGGAATCCGCTCTTGCAGACTTGGTCGGATTCTGCATGGATGAGAAGCAGAAAAAAGTTTATAATACACTCAAAATCATATCCGAACATATTTTCGGCTTGGAACTGGCCCGCCGTCTGAACGAGGAGTACGATGCTCTCGCAAAGGAAAAGAATGTTCTGGATATAGGCGATTCCAACACAGCCCTCCGTGAAATTATCGGCGGCTCGGACGCTCCTTTCATTTATGAGAGAATAGGGGTGCGCTACGAGCATTTCCTGCTCGACGAGTTCCAGGACACATCCAGGGTCCAGTGGGAGAATTTCTATCCGCTTCTGAAGGAAAGTTGTTCCAACGGCAGACGGAATCTCATCGTGGGTGACATCAAGCAGAGTATTTACAGGTTCAGGGACACTGACTGGACTCTTCTCGGTTCTGAAGTCCAGCGCTCGTTCCGTCCCGACGAAACTCTCCGGATCAATCTGGAGTGCAACTTCCGCAGCGGCTCGAGGATAGTGAATTTCAACAATACCATGTTCCCGGCTCTTGCCGCGAAACTGGAGCGTGAACTCGAGGATAAGTTCGGCCCGGCGCCTCAGGGGATGGACCTCGGAAGCATCTACAGCAGCGAATCTGTTCAGCAGAAAATCCGGAAAAGTTTTCCCGGCGCTGTAAAGGCCGTCTTCTGCCCGAAAGAGGATGAGGACGAAGTCTTGAGGCAATGTGTCGTGCACGCTCACGACGACCTCGGTTTCCGGTACAGCGACATCACGGTACTTGTGCGCGGACATTCCGGGGGCGGACGCGCCGCTTCGGTGCTTTCCGATGCCGGAATCAATGTCATCACCGACGACTCCCTGAACATATCTTCATCTACCGCGGTGAGGGAACTGGTTTCCCTGATGAGCGCGATTGACAATCCGGATGACTCTCTGGCCACCGCCCTTTGCGAAGACCTTGCAGTAGATACATCTTCCCGCGACTATATTTCCATTTATGACCTGGCGGAAGGACTTGTCCGTGACCTGACAGCGGCAAATGAAACTCTGATGAAATCAGAAGCTCTGTATGTGCAGGATTTCATGGACTTCCTCCTGGACTACGAGGCCCGTCAGAGCGGCTCCCTGCACCTGTTTCTGAAAGAATGGGATATGAGGAAGGACAAACTGAAGGTATGCTCTTCCAAGAGCATAGATGCGGTGACAATAATGACGGTGCACAAGTCCAAGGGTCTTGCGGCTCCGTATGTGATAGTGGCTTATCTCGAAGATTTCGAACTGACTCACCAGCAACAAACCCGCTGGTGCACTCTTGATAGCGGTAACAGCGGCATAGATGACTGTTTCACAGGGGTATATAGCATCCGTGTTGACAGCCAGTCCTCCCGTGACAGTTATATGGGAAAAGAATGTGCCGAGGAAATACGCATGCAGTACATAGACAACCTGAATCTTCTGTATGTGGCGACGACCAGGAGCCGTCAGGCTCTGTGTCTTGTCGGACGTAATGATCCTTCCGGCAGGGACCGCCGCTCGATGTGTGAGGTTGTAAAGGAGTATTTCGATTCCCTGGGACAGTACTCTTCCCCAGGGGCTGACGGCCGTCAGCAGTGGCTGTGCGATGATGACGAGCCAATCTGCATCCATGACAACGAAAAGCCCGTTCCGATTGCGGAACTGCCCTGCGAGTTCCCTTCCTGGGAACTTTCCTGCAAGAAAGTGTCCGATGTGGAGCGGGATATGGAATTTTTCTCTTCTGTCCAGTCGGGGCCGTCCCCGAGGTTGCGCGGAGTCGTGCTGCACGATATTCTCGCCTCGGTCAGAGTACCTTCGGACCTTGACGGCGCACTGGAGCATGCTGTGATTTCGGGAGAACTGCCGGAAGTCGAAGCAGATGCGGTGAAAAGCCTGCTTTCATCCCGCATCCGCTCGGCTGCATCGAGGGGATGGTTCCCTGAAGATGACAGTTCCATTGTGCTCAACGAAGCTGAAATCCTCGCATCCGACGGCACTTACCATCGGCCGGACAGAGTCATCCGCACCACCTCGGGCGTGGTCATCGTGGACTACAAGTTCGGGTCGCCCAGAGGGTCATACAGCAGGCAGGTCCGCGAGTATGCCTCCCTTTACACCGCTATGGGGTACAAGGTTTCGGGCTGCTTCCTCTGGTATGTTGACCGCGACGAGTCAGTCGACGTGCCATTTGAACAACAAGAACAATAACAATAACAATAAACACTTTTATGAAAAAGATCATTACCCTCCTTTCTCTTGCACTGTCTTGTGCACTTATGAACGCACAACCGGTCATAACTCAGAAGGACCGCGACAGAGCAGCATCCCTGGTGTCACAAATGACACTCAAGGAGAAATGTCTTCTTGTCGGCGGACAAGTTGACGGCTTCCATACTGCCGCAATCGAAAGACTCGGCATCCCTTCAGTCCGCATGGCCGACGGCCCCCAGGGAGTCCGCAACAAGACCAACAGTACCTATTATCCCTGCGGACTGGCACTTGCCGCCTCATGGAACCGTGACATCGCCGCCAGTGTCGGCCGGGGAATAGGCACCGATGCTTCGGAGAGGGGAGTGAGCATAATGCTCTGCCCCGGAGTCAACATTTACAGATATCCGCTCTGCGGACGGAATTTCGAGTATATGGGCGAGGACCCGTATCTTGCAAGTGAGACGGCCCTGGAGTATATCGGCGGCATCCAGAGCAAGGGAATCATAGCCACAATAAAGCATTTCGCCGCCAATAACCAGGAATATCAGAGACATCAGGTGAATTCCATAGTGGATGAACGCACTCTCAATGAAATTTATTTCCCGACTTTCCGCAAGGCTGTCGAGAAAGGCCATGTGGGTGCTGTCATGACCAGTTACAACCCTGTCAACGGAGTGCATGCCGCAGAGAGTCCGGTGCTTGTCAAGGACAATCTCCGCGCCTGGGGCCACGAGGGCATCGTGATGTCCGACTGGTCTTCCACATATACAACCGCAGGCTGCCTTTGCAGCGGACTGGACCTCGAAATGCCCCGTGCCTTCGAACTGACCTTCGATGAAATCAGCCATTACATTGAAACCGGTCTTGTCAGCGAACGTGAACTCGACCTCAAGTGCATCCATATCCTGCAGACTCTCAGCGCCTACGGGTTTATCGACAAACCTCTCAACGATGTAGGCGACTGGGCTCCGATTCCTGTCAATGAGACTTCCCGTGCCGCTGCTTACCGCGCAGCTCTCGAATCTGTGGTTATGCTCAAGAATGACGGGGTTCTTCCTGTCAGAAAAGGGAATATCGTGGTCATGGGACCCAACGCCGACTATATAGCCTACGGTGGCGGCAGCGGCAGGATGCAGCCCATCGAGGGCACTACCACCACTCTCTGGCAGGGATTGTCCGCTCTCGGAAAGAAGTACAAGGTGACTCTTCTCGCCGATGCCTCGGACAAGGCTGCCATTTCCCGGGCAGATGCTGTAATAGTGTCTGTGGGCTTCAACAAGGACACTGAAAAGGAAGGTGCCGACAGGACATACGAACTTCCCCAAGGACAGCAGGAGATGATTCTCGAGGCCGCTTCTCTCAATAAGAATGTTGTGGTAGTGTTGAATTCAGGCGGAGAGGTCGCAACTGCTCCATGGCTGGACAAGGTCGGCGGACTCATCATGGCCTGGTACACCGGACAGGAGGGAGGAAAAGCCCTCGCTGCAATAATTTCCGGAGCCCAGTCTCCGTCCGGCCGCCTTCCTTTCACTTTCTGGGGCTCTCTTGAGAACAACCCCGTGACTCCTTACTACAATCCCACGCCTGAGTACAAGGGTATATCAGCCAACAGGGATCACAGCGCATTCTACAATACCGAATACAAGGAGGGCGTCTTTGTAGGCTACAGAGCAGGCGGAAAGCCTCTCTTCCCGTTCGGCTACGGCCTCACCTACAGCAGTTTCTCTTATTCCGACATATCCGTGGTTCCCGCGGGTGACGGCTTCGATGTGTCATTTACATTGAAAAATACAGGAAAGACCCCGGCTTCCGAGGTGTCCCAGGTTTATGTGGCTCCCGTAAGTCCCAGTGTGGTCCGCCCGGCACATGAACTGAAAGGCTATGCGAAGACGGCTCTTGCGAAAGGGGAGTCAGCGAAGGTTTCAATCCATCTGGACGCCGATTCTTTCAAGCATTATGATCTTGATTCCCACGGCTGGATTGCCGACAAGGGCTCATATGTCATCCAGGTCGGCACCGATGCCGGAACCGTCGTGCTGGAGAAGGAAATAGCCCTGTAATAATTGCACATATTCAATTTATTTTCATAATTTTGAAGGATTGGACAAAAATTACCGCACTCTTGATGCATAAAGTCGTTATATCTTCAATTTTTGCAATCCTCCTTTCGGACATTGCCGGTGCGCAGGAGTTTCCTGCCCTTTTCCCATTCCAACCAACCCATAACACTCCGGACAATATTACGAATGTATGTACCTGGGACGGAGTGTCCACGGCTCCTGCCGGAAACATTTACCGGATTGACATTCTCAGTTATGATGAGTCCTGGTTTGTGAGGGACGGAAAGACAATGAAAA
>JAKSKQ010000065.1 GCA_024401675.1 Bacteroidales bacterium
CGCTCGGAATCACTGAAACGTCCCATTTAGGCTGATCTCCCAACTTCATGATCGTCCCCTTGCCGTAGTCTTTCTCGATTTTGTCGAGGGTTGCCTGCAACGCTTTGAGTTTGGCGGCGTTGATTCCGGCATTTTCTTCTTCTTTAGCCATAAATGATTAGTTTTATTTGTTGTTGTGCAGCCCCGGACCTTCCGGAGCCGAATGCTTGCAAAGTTATCAAAATTCTGATGAAATCCGAGAAGATATTTGTACTTTTGTAATTCATGCGCCTGTAACGATGAAAAAACTTCTGTCAATGAATCCGTCGGAGCTTTCCGAGGTCGCCCTCGAGGCCGGTCTGCCGCGTTTTGCTGCCGGCCAGATATGCTCGTGGCTGTACTCGAAGCGGGTTTCGACCATCGACGCGATGACTAATATCTCGAAGTCCGGAAGGGAGACACTCAAGTCGATATGTGAAGTCGGCATAACTCCCTACAGCGAGGTTTTCGTGTCTGCCGACGGTACGAAAAAGTACATTTTCGACATGGACGGCAGCGCGGTCGAGGCGGTGATGATTCCGGATGGGGACAGGGCTACTCTGTGCGTCAGTTCCCAGAAAGGATGTGCGATGGGGTGCAGGTTCTGCATGACCGGGCGCGGCGGTTTCCACGGCAATCTCGATGCCGCGCAGATTCTTTCGCAGTTCTTTGCCATCGACGAGGCGCCGATTCTGACAAATGCGGTATTCATGGGCATGGGAGAGCCTCTGGCCAACTATACCCAGGTGATGAAGGTGATGGAAGTCCTGACTTCCGAGTGGGGGCTGGGCTGGAGTCCCAAGCGGATAACCCTTTCCACAATCGGAGTCATACCGAGACTGAGGGACTATCTCGCACAGTCGAGGTGTCATCTTGCGGTCAGTCTCCACAACCCTTTCCACGACGAGAGGCTTTCGGTGATGCCGCGCGAGGAATCCTGGCCCATTGCACAGATTGTCGATATACTCCGTTCGCAGGATTTTTCCGGGCAGCGCCGCGTGAGTTTCGAGTACACGATGTTTGCCGGTTTCAATGATTCCAAGCGCCACGCCGACGCTCTCGCAAGGCTTCTCCGCGGTATCGAGTGCAGAATCAACCTGATACGTTTCCACGAAATCCCCGATTTCCCCTATAAATGTTCTCCGGCTCCGGTGATGGAGGCTTTCCGCGACAGACTCAATGCTGCCGGAATCACGACAACAATCCGGGCTTCGCGCGGGGAAGATATACTCGCGGCCTGCGGACTGCTGGCCGGAAAATACAACAACCCCTCCGAAAACAGCATGGAATGACAAGCCGCATAGCCCGCATATTGGCATCCGCAGTCCTTGCGCTCTGCACATTCTTCACTGCCCGCTCCGGCAGCGGTACTCCGTCCGGCAGCGGGCTCTGTTATGGAATCGACGCCTCGCGCGACAGCGCCGCAGTCCTTCGCTACCGTGCCCGCATGGATGAAATCCGCAGGGAACGTCCCACCGTGGCACTGGTCCTCAGCGGGGGAGGGGCCAAGGGAGCGGCTCATGTAGGAGTCATCCGCCGGCTCGAAGAACTGGGGGTCCCGGTCGATCTTGTGGTGGGAACTTCGATGGGAGGTCTCATCGGAGGACTCTACTGCCTCGGACATTCGACAGATGATATCGAGAAACTCCTTCTCGGAGCGAACTGGAACGTCCTTCTCAGGGATGAGACTCCGAGGGACTTCATATCCTACAACACGGCGAAATATTTTGAGACCTATGTTGTCAATATCCCCTTCGACTTCAGTCACAAGGGCCGCGCTGATTCACGCAAGAGGGAGAATCCCAATGACTTCAATGTCGAAGAAGTCACTGGCGGCAATTTCCTGAGCAGCCTGCCGGCCGCGCTCACTCACGGGCAGAATGTGTCCAATCTGTTCGCAACCAATGCCATAGGGTATAATGACCCGATGGATTTTCTGGAACTCCCGATACCGTTCGTGTGCGTGGCGACCGATCTTGTGTCATATAAGCCGAAAGTCTGGTACAGCGGGTGCATTGTGGATGCGATGCGCTCGACAATGTCCATACCGGCGCTATTCGACCCTCTGTGGACAGACGGGATGGTCCTTGTGGACGGCGGGCTCAAGAATAATTATCCGGTCGATATCGCGCGCAGTCTCGGGGCTGATATCGTGATAGGAGTGTCGCTCGCCGATGCCGACAAGAAATATTCCGAAGTCAACAATATCGCCGACCTGCTCAATCAGATGATAAGTCTTCCGGGAGATGAAAAATACCGGGAGAATGAGAATTTGGCGGATGTGACTGTCCGTCCCGATATATCCGGCTTCAATATGCTGTCTTTCAGCACCGGAGCCATCGACAGCCTGCTGCACAGAGGGTATGATGCGGTTCTTGAGGTGGAACCGGCGCTGCTCGGGGATGTCATTTCCCGTACCGGCAGCGGAGCGGTCTGTCTGTGGAATTCTCCCTCTTCCAGTCTGGAGTCTTCCCCCATCCTTCTGGATACGATAGAGATTGCCGGCGTGTCGGACAGAGAACGGAAATTCCTCCTGAAGAAGATAAAGGCTCTTTCTGAAACTGATTCTCCGGCGAGCTACCAGACAATCAACAATACCGTGGCTTCCATTTTCGGTCTGGGCGCCTTTGAGACGGTCAGTGTTGTCATCCATGGCCGCGAAGAGCCCTATACCCTCGAAATCATCGGCAAAAAAGGGCCTTCGCATCAGCTCGGAATAGGCGCGAGGGTGGATTCCGACGAAGCAGTGTCAGTGCTCATCGATTTCTGCCTGAACAAGTTCAAGATTGTCGGCCATGTGCTTGATTTGACCGCCAAGATAGGCTATTCGCCGCATCTGAATCTTGTATATTCGTTCAGCTCTCCCTATATGCCCACAATCAATGTGGCGGCACGGGCGGCCTGGATGTTCAACAGCAACAACATTTTCCAGACCGACGACATGGGCATCACCTATTTCACCCATCAGGAGGAAATATACCTTTCCGGAATGAAACTCAAATATTTTGACATTGCCGGAGGCATAAGGAACCATTTCTTCAAGGTGAACAAGTTCGTGCCGGCGAACTTCACCGTCCCTGAAATGTTCGGCAACTCGTATGACCACGACCTTGCCTCGCTGTTCTTCCGCACTGACTGGAACACATTCGACAGCAATTACTATCCATCCTCCGGAGTGCGTCTGAAACTCGACTATGAATGGATGTTTGCCGGAAAGTTGACCAATGTCGTCAATCCCGACACCAGGATTCATTTCGAGCATTTCCACACACTGGCTTTCGAAGCCAAAGGTGTCGTGCCGATGGGGAAGGTGATGGCATTCATTCCCTACGGCAGTTTCCGCTTCATTTTCGGCGAGGATGTCTCTCCCATCTACTCCAACATCATCGGAGGCTTCATCCCCGGCCGTTACCTTCCACAGCAGACTCCTTTCGCCGGGGTGCTGTTCCCGACCGCACTCAAGAATAAAATGTGCATTGTGGGTTTTGACCTGAGAGCCAATGTGTATGGGAAGCATTATGTCAGCGCCATAGCCAACTATGTCCGCGATGCCGGTGATTTCAAGTCGTTCCTCTCCCGGGAGGCCGGAAATAATTTCGGTGTCGCTCTGGAATACGGATACAACAGTATAATAGGCCCGATGAAAGCCAATCTGAACTGGTCCACAGTGACCCGTTCTGTCGGGCTCTATGTCTCAATAGGATATGATTTTTAACGCTTCATAATTTTATGCTTGAAGATATCGCTTATTGCTCGGACAAGTACCAGTACACGATGGGAAAGTCTTTCTATGATGCAGGTATGGCCGGAAAAAGGGCTGTGTTCAATCTCTTTTACCGCCAGGCACCTGAAAATAACAACTGGGCTGTGGTCAGCGGAGTTGAGGAAGTGATCGAAATGGTCGCATCTCTTGGAGGAAAAGATCCGTCATTCTTTGAGAAATTCCTCCCCGGACCGGAATATGCCGAGTTCAGGGAGTACCTTTCCAAGATGCGCTTCACCGGCAATATCTATGCTATGAAGGAGGGGGAAATCGCATTCCCCACCCAGCCGATAATCATTGTCGAGGCACCTCTTATCGAGGCGCAGGTGCTTGAGACTCCGATGCTCTGCATCATGAACCATCAGATGGCCGTGGCCACCAAGGCATCCAGGGTGTGCCGCGCCACCGTCCGTCCCGTGAGTGAGTTCGGCTCCCGTCGCGCCCACGGCCCCTGGGCTGCCATCTACGGAGCCAAGGCTGCCATCATCGCCGGCTGCAAAAGCACTTCCAATATCCTCACTGGCTCCATTTTCGACTGCGGCTCCACCGGCACCATGGCTCATAGTTATGTGACTTCCTTCGGCTGCACGGTTAAAGGCGAATACACAGCGTTCGATACCTATATCAAGACTCATTCCGGAGAGGGACTGATTCTTCTGATCGACACCTACGATACCTTGAAATGTGGCGTGAAGAACGCAATCAAGGCTTTCAAGGCCAATAAGATAGACGATACCTACGGGCCCGGTTACGGAGTTCGTCTCGATAGCGGCGACCTTGCCTATCTGTCCCAGCAGGTCCGTGCCATCCTGGACCGCAACGGTCTGAAGGGCTGCAAGATTTTCGCCACCAACTCTCTCGACGAGTATATCATCTCCGACCTTGAGCGTCAGGGCTGCTGCATAGATTCCTACGGGGTGGGCGACGCCATAGCCACCAGCAAGGCGAATCCCTGCTTCGGCAATGTCTACAAACTTGTCCAGATAGACAGTCAGCCGGTGCTCAAACGCTCGGAAGACACTGTCAAACTGATTAATCCGGGTTTCCAGATCACCTACCGCCTGAGCAAGCACTACGAGAGCGGTGACCTCTTCAAGGCCGATGTCACCTGTCTTCGCGGGGACTCTCTCGAGAAGGCCATCCTCGCGGGTGACACCTTTACCATCAGCGACGAGCATGACCGCTACAAATTCAAGACCTTCGAGAAGGGGGAATACTCAGCCAAGCCCCTCCAGGAGGCGGTCATTCAGAATGGAGAGCGCTGTTGCGAGTTCCGCACCATCGGTGAGAGCAAAGCCTACTACGATTCCAACCTCGCCCACCTCAGTCCCAGCGAGCGCCGTCTCATCAACCCACACTACTACAAGGTGGACATCTCCGACGACCTCTTCAATGTGAAGATGGACATCATCAACCGTCTCGTCAGGGAAATCGGCGAGTTCGAACTATAGGGTGGCGCGCAGGAAATTGCCATCAGTCTCGTCAGGGAAATCGGCGAATAAATCCGATACGAAAAGACGAATTATCGCCGTAAAAAGAAACTTTCAAAAGAAATCCACTTTTTTCGAGTGGATTTCTTGTTTTTCCTTTGCCCTTTCCTTCCAGGGCCATATTTTTGCCCTTGCCCTTGTTCAGACCACAGGCTCTGCCGCCTCCAGCCCTTCCCGGCGTCGCCATCCACCCGGTTTGTGCGTGAAACCGGCCTTTCCACGCACGAACTAAAGAAGCCACCCGGTTTGTGCGTGAAACCGGCCTTTCCACGCACGAATTAAAGAAGCCGCCCGGTTTGTGCGTGAAACTGGCCTTTCCACGCACAAAAAATATAAAGGTTATGGGAAATTATATTGAAAGAGAGAAAATTTGTGAATTGACATTCCAAAAATATCGTCCATACTGGCACTCGTACACATGCGGAAAAGACACCCCGATTCTGTTTACCAATAATCAGGACCTTTCGTTGATGATGAACATCATAGCTCAGGCAGCTTATGAAAAAGCTGGCGAAGTAATTGTAATGGCTTTCGCCGTAATGAACAATCATTTCCACTTTGTCTTATCCGGAGACATCCGTTCAGTCAATGAGATGTTGTCATTTCTCCTTAAACGAACCAAAAGGGTATTCAAACTTGATAAAATCTTGAATGTTTCTTCCAAGCCCATCGAAGACCTTGCTTCTGTGAGAAACCACATAGTCTATGTCCACAGAAATGGATATGTCACCAATCCTGAACATACTCCGTTCAGCTATCCTTGGGGCTCTGGGGCATACTATTATACACTGGTACGGAATAGTATCCCATTCTCCGACCTGACTTCCATTGAAAATCGTTCAATGTTCCACAGCCGAGATGTGAAACTACCGTCCGAGTGGCAGGTCATCAATGAACATAGCGAAGGTAATTCTGTCTTTTATATCGCCCCACCGTCTTTCTGTGCTATCCGGCTGGGTATGTCGATGTTCAGAGATGCCCACCACTACTTCGCCGCCATCAGCAAGAATGTTGAGGCCTATAGCGGAATAGCCGAAGAAATTGATGACGGAGAGTTCCTGACTGACCAGGAACTGTTCTCGAAACTGCTCCAGATTGTAAGGGAGAAATACCGCATTGCCGCTATCCGTGACCTGACAAATGCACAGAAACTGGACATAGCCCGTGTCCTTCACTACGAATACCGGTCTTCGAACGGCCAGATCCGTCGCCTACTCGGCCTCACTCAGTATGATGTTGATAGAATTTTCCCGCTCAGCAAAGCCTGAACGGGGAGAATCCCTACCTTTTCAGTTCCCTTTCTCCCAGTTTCCCGCGGAGCAGGAGAGGCTCATTCGTTGTGATTGCATCCACGCCGAGGGAAATGACGTAGTCCATATCTTCCGACTTGTCCACAGTCCATGTGTTCACACTCATCCCGAGCTCATGGGCCATCGCGACCCACTCGGGATGCTGGCGGAATACATGGAATTCGTAGTCTATGCCGTTGATGCCTTCTTCGGCAAGTTTGTCAGGGGCGATGTCGCCCTCAAGATACTGATTGATGAATTCAGGAGCCTTCGCGGCAATCTCAAGACAAATATGGTGGCTGAAAGAGATGAAAGCCACTTTGTCGGGAGACCAGAGTTTGTGAGCCTTCAATGCCTCGATAGTTCCGGCAACAAGGGCGTCTTCAGCCTCCTGTGAAGGCAGTGCTTTCAGTTCAATGATAAGGCGGGTCTTGTTGACTCCCTTTGCGGTCTGCTGGAGATATTCATTGAGCGAGGGACGCCTCTCTCCGTTGGGAAGGAGACGGGACGCGATTGTCTCGAAATCGTTTTCAATGATATTCAGGCTGTCAACAGTTGAGTCATGGTTCACGATTATCTTCCCATCGCCGGTGAGTCGGATGTCGCACTCGCTGCCCCATGCACCGATTTCCTGGGCCGCCATCAGCGAGGCGATGCTGTTCTGGCTCCCGGCTGCCTTTTCACATTTCCAGAAGCCTCTGTGGGCCGCAATTGCTATTTTCCCGTTCTGACGCACAATAGGGAAAGACACCGTGGCAAGAGTGCGGATGACGGATTTGTTTATTTCTGAAATGGCAGCCTCGTCCACCTTTGTGACCTTGCGGTCGTAGGTCATCAGGCCGTTCACCTCGGTTTCGACATCGGTCATCTGGGTGTAAACGGCGGCAGAGCAGCCTGTCTGCACGAATACCTTGAGCATGGCAGCGAAATCACGGTACTGGGCAAGCACCTCTTCGCCGGATGACTTCACCCCGCCGTAGCCCCAGTTCTTGTCGGAAATCCTCCAGAGGTGTCCTTCGACCGGATAACCGATTCCGCCATATTCTCCGAGGACATTGACAAACGCCCCGTCGGAGGCGTTCATTGCCGGACATGGGTAATGATGCACGTCGATTATGTCTCCGCCCTGCTTCAGGCCGTCGAAGTTTCCTCCGGACGAGGGAGTAATCAGGCGTGAAGGGTCCAGTTTGCGGGTGAATGTCACAACCTCCTTTGTGTCGAACTGGCCCCAGGCCTCGTTGAAGGGAATCCACACGCCAATGCACTGGAAGCCTTTCAGACAGGAGATTATCTCGCCCCACTCTTTGTAGTAGTTGTCTTTCCACTCCTGAGGGACAACGCAGTCCGTGCCTCTGGTGAAGGTGTCGGAAGACCACAAGTTGGCCTGCATCTTCGTCACTTCTTCGCTGCGATGGGTCTTCGCGGGGTCGGCGATGGCGGGCATGTCCTGCCAGACAATGATTCCAAGTTTGTCGCACCACCAGTACCAGCGGGCGGGCTCAACTTTGATGTGCTTGCGGATCATGTTGAATCCCCAGGCCTTAGTGCGCTCGATGTCGTAGCGCAGGGCCTCGTCTGTGGGTGCAGTGTAGAGACCGTCCGGCCACCATCCCTGGTCGAGGGGACCGTATTGGAATAGAATCCTGTTGTTCAGGGCCAGTCTGTTGTAATGGTTGGGTGAAGCGTCTCTCATCACACTTATCTTGCGCATTGCGGTGTAGCCGGCCACCTTGTCGATGACCTTGCCGCCGCGTATGATTGAAATGCGGATGTCGTAGAGGTCGGGGCTGTCGGGAGACCAGAACTTCGGCGAAGGAATCTGCGCGCAGATATCCGCACCATCGGCTGTTGCGACGACGGCGCCGTCTCCATCGGCTATTTCGCTGTGGATGATGTCACCCTCCTGCAGACCGCAGGCATCGATAGTAAGGGATATGGTGCCCTCGTCTATGTCAGAAGAAGCCTGGTAGCCGGCGACATAAGTTTTTGCGACTGGTTCGATCCACACAGTCTGCCATATTCCCGTGACTGGGGTGTACCAGATGCCGCGAGGGTAGAGCCACTGCTTTCCGCGCGGCTGGAAACTCTGGTCGGTAGAATCCTGCACCTTGATGCGAATCGTCTGTTTACCCTTTTTCTTCAGTGCGGCTGTGATGTCGAAGCTGAAAGGGGTGTATCCGCCAGTATGCTCTCCCACCTTCGTACCGTTCACCCAGACTTCGGTCTTCCAGTCAACGGCGCCGAAATGCAGCAGAATGTTGCGTCCGTTCCATTTCGCCGGAACAGTGAAAGTGCGCTCGTACCAGAGTGCATCGTCAGGCATTACACTGCGCCCGACACCGGAGAGAGAGGACTCCGTGGCGAAGGGAACAAGAATCTCTCCATCGGCGGTGAAAGTGTCCTCTGAAGCCTTTGTGATGCCATACTGCCACAGACCGTTGAGGTTTTGCCAATCGGCGCGGACCATCTGCGGACGAGGGTATTCCGGAAGTGGGTTTGCGGGATCTACCTGATCCGCCCAAGCAGTGCGGATGTTGTTCCCTGCGGGAGTCCAGGCGGCGCGGCTGTTGTTCTCAGAGGTGTTGTTCCCTGCGGGTGTCCAGGCGAGGGCTGCGACGCTTGCAAGAAGTGATAAAATGCCGAGAGATAATTTTTTAGTGCGGATGGGAATCATAGTTTAATACTCTAACTTCGTTATATGTTCCAGCGTGTGACGCTACCCTGCAAATATACCAAAATACCACGAATGTTTCAATCCGCGCCCTGACGCTCTTCTGGCTGGCGAATTTCAGGCCTGCGAAAGATCATTTCGGCCGGATATGCCCTTGCGTGCCGGAAATTTCGAACCCGCGAGAGCAAAAACCCGCCCCAGCGCTCTTCTTCAGCCCGATTTTCCGGCCGGCGAGAGCAAAAACCCGCCCCAGCGCTCTCCTTCCTGGCGGCGGACTGCGGCGGCGAGGCGGAAAAGGTTCCGCGCTTCGCGCTCCCTCCAGCCGAGTCCTCGGCGGCTTAC
>JAKSKQ010000066.1 GCA_024401675.1 Bacteroidales bacterium
AAAAAAAAGAAAACCAGGCCATAAGACCTGATTTTCAGTTTTTGGGAGTACCTTAGTGTACCCTTCTTCGTGGAGCATAGGAGATTCGGACTCCTGACCTCTTGCATGCCATGCAAGCGCTCTACCAGCTGAGCTAATGCCCCGAAAAGCGGATGCAAAGTTAAAAATAATTTTTGAATCCCAATGCATCCGCGGGATTTTTTGATCTATTCGACCTCAATTATCTTGTACACAGAATCAATGGAGCCGTCAGGCATTGTAGCATCGATTCTCAAAGTGTGCTTCCCGGATGAGAGAACGGTCTTGTGAGCAATGGCAGCCTTGTCATCCACATAGCAGTCATAGGACATCACCGGCTTGTGGCCAAGGATGAGATTGAAAGTGAAAGACTCACCGGCAGTGAACTTGTCCGGACAGTCGATGGCGAGAGCATCGTACACACCTATGGTGTTGCAAATGGCAGTTTCCCTGATAGGCTGCACCTTGCACCAGTCCTCTGTGTATTCCGTCATATACCAAAGTTCAAGGCGGTCTCCCAGAACAGCCTTCTGACCGAGCTTGCAACTGATACCGCTGAGTTTCTTTCCGACGCCGGAAGAAATCGAACCGACATTGACTTCATCGGAGACAAACTCCTTGACATTGCCTTCGATATCAGTATGAGCAACTTTGACTTTCAAGGTCTTGCAAAATACGCCTCCCATATTCTTGAGAGAGTTGACATCCAAGGCGAATTCCTTTCCGTCGCACACAGCACCGGAAGCGACTGAAATGCCTCCAGCCTCATCCACCGGGGCCTCGATGGCGATGAAAGAATCAAGTCCTGTCTTGTTCGGGACCAGATTCAGCACAGCACCCTGGCCATTATTGAACACATATCCCACATCATCGTAATTTCCGAGCATATTGACGGCAAAATATCCATTGCCATATCCGCTCCAGCCCCAATTCACATGGAAGCAGTCCTTGTCATCATAACCGTCGAATACAAACTGATGGCCGAGTTTCCCGTCGTTACCGCTGTAGAGGATGGGTCTTCTGGCATCGAGTTCAGCCTTGAGGAGTTTTATCCATTCCGTGGCGGAGTATGAGGCTTTGCCTGAGTATTTGGCACAATTGCAATAGGACATGTGTTCGATAAGAGCGGAAGGAATGTCTTCGGAATACGCACCGGAACCGCTGTTGCTGTAATCCATCTCCACCATCACTCCGCAGTGATGCATCAGATGGGCGACAGCCTCCTTTTCATCCTGAGTCCATCTGCTGGAAGAGGCGCTCTTGAGAGGCATCTTGGAATAATCGTAATGGAAGCCGTCGATGCTGAATTTCTCCACCTTGTAGCGTGCCGTATGGGTAGTGTAGCCACCAATCTGGCCGACCGCGTATTCAGGCCATTCATTGTATCTGAGGACAATGGCCATGGCGGTCGCGACACATCCGGTGATGGATTGTTTCTTCTCGCCTGTCACAATCGGGCAGAAAAGATTATAAGGATCACCCTGGTCCCACTCGCCAGTCTGAAGCAGGACGCCGGAACCTGTGGCAGTCGCAGGAACAGATGACGGTGAAATGCCGGCCTCCCTGAGCCGGGCCACCTTGTTCTCCACAAGAGACAACCAGTATTTGAGGTTGTCCGGCATATTGAAAGTGCGGAATTCGCCCTCACCGTAGGCAAGGACGGGCACTGTGGTATCATCGCCGGAAATTATGACCCAACCGCCATCCATATTATTGAAAATGTGGAAAGCGGGAGCTTCGAGTGTCCTGTCGGAGAAAGATTCGGTATAAACAGGGACCGGTGTGCCTGAAAAATATCCGGCGGCATACTGCATGGCCTCCTTCTCAGTCACGACTTTTGCACCGGAAACGGCAGCGGCGGCAAATACGAGGAAAACAGTTAAAATTATTCTTTTCATAGTACTCTGTCAGATTAATATTCTTCTTCTCCGTTTTCAAACTCCATGGATCTGGGAGAGACGCTGATAAGGTATCCGGAAGTACCGTCATCAGTCTTGAGCCAGGCCTTGTACTCATAATAGTTCACACAGGTCACAGGGACAGACTTGATTCCGGCGGCATCATAGATTTCCAAAGTGTATTTCTCTCCGGAATGGATATTCCGCGAGTTCAGGCTGTAGCGGGCGAAAGCATCGCTGGCAAAATTCATATACCTGAATGAAGTCAGCTCATCAGTGATGATATACCCCCTCTGGCAGGAATCCGGCATTGCCTTGATATTGATAGCCGTGTCTTTGCTGATACTGTATTCTCCTATGAGAGAACTGCGAGTGAATGGAGTTTCCTCCACAGGAGGTTCGCAGGGAATCCACTGCTTCTTATTGTAGAGCATGAGGAAAAGTTCATCTTTCCTGTACGCGGGGAACGCTACCAGATTACCCTTGTCCGTGGTCTCAAGCGCGACCTTGCCCTGGGAATAGACATTCAGTTTGACAGTGCTGCCGAGCTGTGACACCTCACCGGTGCTTTCCTCGGCGCTACCGTCTTCGACAACACCTTTCTCAACCGTGAGCGACTTGAGCAGGATGCGGTGGAACATATACTTCTCGGGATTGGCCGAAAGGGCGTCGGCAGTGACAGTCTCAAGCGGAAGAGCCTCCTTGGGATGGGAAACCGTCGCGGAGTCGAGAACAATGGAATTGATCTGCGGGTTGCCGTTGTTCATTATCACATTGCCTTTGACCGGCCCGGTGATAAGATCTCCGGTCTGCAAAGGCGAATTTGGAATATACATCAGAATGGCCGCTGTGGCATCCTGTGCGACAATGTACTTGTTGTACACGCTGGTGATTCTCATACCCTTGAGGTCGCCCTCGAAAATCTCGGCCTTGGAAGAGGAAGTCGCGAGATCGCGTATTTCGGAAATATGAAGAAACAATGACTCCGGATCCACGGGTTCACTGTTTCCTCCCTTTTCCTTGACGCAGGATGACAGAAGAAGGACGGCGCCTGTCAAAAGCAGGGCACTTGTCTTAATAACATTACGGATTATTCTCATTTTCTATACTCTATAAGCCCCAGTCACTGGGATTGAATTCATTTTTGGGAGCGTTGGGTACGTTCGGGAAATATGTGAAACCTGTGATTTTCTCCAGGTCAGCCACGCTCATCATTTCTTTTTTGGTAGGTTTCTGCCCCTTGAGGCCGTCAACGTGCGAGCGGCAGAAAGCCACGCACTGAAGTTGCGCAGCATCACATTGGGCCACACTGCGGCCAGGAATCGGCTCTTTGGTGCGAAGAACACAGTAATAGAACATGGTCGGAAACGCCACATTGGAAAGGCCGCCGAACTGGATGTTGTGGATAACGGCTTTCTTGCCGTAGCCGTCGGTAAAATCGCCGTAGAACGTGCCGACAACTTCATACAAGGTATCTGTTGGAACCATCTTATCTATATGCTCTTCAAGCAGGTTCCAGCCTCCTCCGCCGGTATTGAATCCCGCTGAGAGTTGAGGCGCAATGTTTGTGAAATAGAACACCTGTTTATTGGCCTCTGTGCAGCAAGTTCTTTCCTGCGAGCCAAGCATATGGCCCTTATTGCAATTGCCTCCGGTTTTCTTGGATGCATATTGTCCTGCGGCAGGTATGTTCGGATCTGTATCATATGAATCCGTACGGCCAGAACTCCCGACATAGCAGGAATGCCTTGGAGCCGCAACCCACAGGGGGCAGTGTTTCGCGGCATCGAAGCAGACTGTATAATTGCGGTACACTTTTCCGTTCATTTTGAATGTATGGAATGCATAGTACACATTCTTGTCAGTATCGTCCTGACCGTTGCCGTCGGCATCGTTGACAAGAGGCATCTCGAACCACTTGGGATATTTCACGGAATTAACCGGCTTGACCGGATCCCCGCCGCCGGTATCATCTCCACCACCGGTATCACCGCCTGTACCGCCACCTGTATCATCTCCACCGCCGCCGGTATCGTCTCCACCGCCGGTATCACCGCCTGTGCCACCACCGGTATCGTCTCCGCCGCCTGTATCATCGCCCCCTTCGCCGCCTTCATCGCCACTGGGCTGTTCCTTCTGGGGGTCACCGCCGGGAAGGTTAATCTTGTCACAGGCGGGCACTGAGGCAATCAGGAGCACCGCACAAAGCACTATTTCGAGAATTCTAACTTTCATAATAATTTAGTTTCGGATCCCTTGCCGCGCCGGTTTCATCAAGACGCCTGACAGGGGTGGTTGAAGGGGCATTTTTGACAATGTCGGGATTTTCCGAAGCTTCCCTTGCAATGGTGCGCATCACTTCGATGAATGAGTCTATCGTCTCCAAAGACTCGGTCTCCGTGGGCTCGATCATAATCGCCTGATGGAAAAGGAGCGGGAAATATATGGTGGGAGCATGGAAACCATAGTCAAGAAGACGCTTGGCCACATCCAGAGTCGTGACCGCGGTGCTCTTGTCCTTGAGACCGTCGAACACAAACTCGTGCTTGCAGACATCCCCGATGGGAAGTTCATAGCAATCTTTCAGGGATTCCTTTATATAATTGGCGTTGAGTACTGCAAGAGGGCCCACCATCTTCACATTCTGTCTGCCGAGCATAAGGATATAGGCAAGAGCCTTCATGCACACCGCGAAATTGCCGTGGTAGGCATTGACACTGCCGGCAGGGTCAGAACCGGGAACCGGAGCATCCAGAGGGCTGACCGGAAGATGTTTGACAAGATGAGCCGCCACCCCGACAGGACCGCTGCCCGGGCCGCCGCCTCCGTGGGGAGTGCTGAATGATTTATGGAGATTCAGGTGCAGTATGTCGAAGCCCATGTCACCGGGGCGTGCCACTCCGATTAGAGGATTCATATTCGCTCCGTCATAATAGAGCAGACCACCGCAGGAATGAACTTTTTCAGCGATTTCCAGAACATCCTTCTCGAACAGGCCGAGGGTGTTGGGGTTGGTCATCATTATTCCGGCCACGGTTTCGTCCAGAAGGGCGTCGAGGTCGGCGACATCGATGCGGCCGTCGGGACGGCTCTTGACCTGGATTACCTGAAGGCCGCAGACAGTTGCGGAAGCCGGATTGGTACCGTGCGCGCTATCGGGCACGATTACTTTTGTGCGGCCGAAATCACCTCTGGCGATATGATATTTGCGCATTATCATGAGTCCGGTCAGTTCACCGTGAGCACCGGCGCAGGGATTCAATGTAAAGCCGGCCATTCCCGTGATTGCGGAAAGGTATTTCTTCAGAAGATCCTCGACCTCCATTGCGCCCTGTGCAGTGGATTCGTCCTGAAGCGGATGCAGATGACTGAAAGACGGCAGGGAACTGATTTCCTCATTGATTTTCGGATTGTACTTCATAGTGCAAGAGCCGAGCGGATAAAATCCGGTATCGACTCCGAAATTCATCTGGGAAAGGTTGGTGTAGTGGCGCACCACATCCAGCTCCGACACTTCGGGAAGCGCCGGGGCACAATCCCTTGCAAGATTTTCCGGGATATTCAGACTGGACTCCTCCCAATCGCGACAGCCAAGAGTATATGCCTGACGCCCGGGGTGGGACAGTTCGAATATAAGTTTGTCGTAGTACCTCATGGCGTCTATATGTTTTCTATTACTTTTACAAGAGCGTCTATGTCAGCCTTTGATGACTGCTCGGTGGCGCAGAATGAGTACAAGCCCTCCTGAGTCCTGTATGCTGCGAAGAATCCGGCACCGACAAGCGCTTTCTGAAGCGCGGCGGGGTCGAGGTCGCTGCGGAGCACGAATTCCTGAAGGAAAGGCTTTCCGGGGAAGGCTTCGCTGAACTTTCCGGTCCGGACCAGGGCATCCTTGAGATAGTGTGCGGCACCGTAGCTCTTGTCGCAGACTTCACGAAGGCCGGCAGGGCCCATAAGCGACATATAAATCGTGACCCACAGCGCCATGAGAGACTGGTTGGAGCAAATGTTGCTCGTGGCCTTCTCCCTCCTGATATGCTGTTCCCTGGCCTGAAGGGTGAGGACAAAGGCCCTCTTTCCGTCGAGGTCGGTGGTTTGTCCGACAATGCGGCCGGGGAGTTTTCTCATATATTCCTTCCGGCAGGCAAGGAAACCGAGGTACGGTCCTCCCCAGCTGAGGGGAATACCAAGGCTCTGGGCCTCTCCGCAGCAGATGTCGGCTCCCCACTGTGCGGGAGTTTTGAGCACGGCAAGGGTGGAAGGGTCGCTATAGACGGCAAGAAGCGCTCCGGCCGAGTGGACGGAATCCGCGAAACCGGCAAGATCCTCGATGATTCCGAAGCGGTTGATACCGGGGACAAGGACTCCGGCAACATCGCCGGAGGCAAGTTTTTCATTCATCTGTTCCAATGAGGTCTGACCGTCCGGGCAGTCTATGCTGTCAAGTTGCAGACCGTGGTAGAAACAATATGTTCTGACTACTTCGAGAATCTGGGGAAGCAGTCCGGCCGAAACGAGTACACGGCTGCGCTTGCGGGTGGACGCAGCGCACATCAGGAGAGCCTCAGCGGCCGAAGTGCCGCCATCGTACATCGAAGCATTCGCCACATCCATTCCGGTAAGGGAGCATATCATTGACTGATATTCGAAGATGTAGCGGAGGGTACCCTGTGAAATTTCGGCCTGATACGGGGTATATGCGGTCAGGAACTCGCTCCTTGAAGCAATCGACGACACCGCAGAGGGAACATAATGGTCATACGCTCCGTAGCCCACGAATATCTTCAACGACTTGTTCTTTTTGTCGAGAGAAGCGAAGAAATCGCGGACTTCCTGCTCGCTCATCGCATCCGGAAGGTCATAGTCCTTGCGATAAAGGATCTTTTCGGGCAGGTCGCTGTAAAGTTCTTCCAGCGAAGACACGCCGCAACGCTCCAGCATCGCCTTGATATCTTCTTCTGTATGAGGGAAATAAGGGAACATTTATAGCCTATTTGCAGGATGCTTCGTATGCAGCGGCGTCCAGAAGGGCGTCGAGCTGGGAAGCGTCATTCATTTTTACCTTGATGATCCAGTTGGCATACGGGTCTTCATTGATAAGCTGGGGAGCGTCGTCCAATGCCTCGTTGACCTCTGTGACGACACCGCTGACCGGGCAGTACACGTCGCTCGCGGCTTTCACGCTTTCCACCGCGCCGAACTCCTCACCGGCAGCGAATTCATCGCCTACGGAAGGAAGATCGACATAGGAAATGTCACCGAGTTCAGCCTGCGCGAAATCGGAAATACCGATAATGGCGATTCCGCCTTCAACTTTCACCCACTCGTGGGAAGGGGCGTAACGGAGCCCTTCAAGAACTTTTGCCATAATATGTTTACTTTTTATAATTTGTCTGATAAAATCTCTTCTTGATCACTTTCCCGTCGAAGACCTTCTTGCGGATCTGTATTTTCACGGGAGTGTCAAGTGCGGCGTGGGAAGCCGCCACATAGGCCATGCAGATACTTCTGTCGAGGGAAATGGAATGATAACCGGTGGTCACTTCTCCTATCACATTTTCATTTTCGTCAAGGACTGGATAGCCTCCGCGCGGAATTGCCCTGTCGAAAATCTCAATTCCCACGAGTTTGGTCTCGGGTCCTTCCGCCTTCTGGGCCAGAAGGGCATCCCTGCCGATGAATTCTTCCTTGTCGAGCTTGACGAACATTCCGAGCCCGGCCTGAACCGGAGTCACCTTGTCGGAGAGTTCGTGGCCGTAGAGCGGCATTCCGGCCTCGAAGCGGAGAGTGTCACGGCAGCCGAGTCCGCAGGGCTTCACACCCGCCTCAATGAGTTTGTTCCACATAGTTACAATGCATCCGGGAGTGCAGTACAGTTCGAAACCATCCTCGCCGGTATAGCCTGTACGGCTTACAATCAGGCGCTTGCCCTCATATTCGGCATCGCAGTATGTATAGAATGAAAGCGCTCCGGCCTGGGAAAGGCCGAGCAGTCCGGTGACGATTTTCTCCGCATCCGGTCCCTGGACAGCTATCTGTCCCCACGAATCGCTGCGGTTATCGATCTTCACATCATATCCGTCGGAGCATTGGAGGAGCCATTGCCAGTCTTTTTCTATGTTGGCGGCATTCACGACAAGGAGATACTCGCCGGACGTCTGCTCCTTATAGACCAGAAGGTCGTCCACACAGCAACCGTCGGGATAGAGCAACATTCCGTACTGGATACGGCCGGATTCCATCCCGGTGACATTGCCGGTGAAAACATGATTCACAAAGTTTTCCGCATCGGGACCGCTCACCCATATTTCACCCATGTGGCTCACATCAAAGGCTCCGCAGGATGTCCTCACGGCAAGATGTTCATCCACTATTGAGGAATATTGTATAGGCATGATGAAGCCCCCGAAAGGTTCCATCTTCGCCCCGAGTGCCACATGGGCATCATATAAGCAGGTTTTCTTTTCCATATACTGTGCCTTTTGCAGGCAGGCTGTAATAGTGCAACCACAAATGTAATGATTTTTTCCGGATGCGCCTGCAAAGGGCTCACCTCAATTTGAACATTTTATCAACAAAAAAGAAGGCCGCCTTTCGGACAGCCTTCTCTCATATACGGAGTTCAGGATTATTTTGTGATAACCTTGGCCATTTCGCAGACCTTGTTTGAATAACCCCACTCGTTGTCGTACCATGCACAAACCTTAACGAAGGTAGGATCGAGCTGGATACCGGCCTTTACATCGAAGATTGAAGTGCGTGAATCGTTGCGGAAGTCAGTTGAGACAACGCAGTCCTCAGTGTATCCGAGGATGCCCTTGAGTTCGCCTTCTGAAGCCTCTTTCATGGCAGCGCAAATCTCATCGTAAGTAGCGGGAGTCTTGAGCTCGCAAGTGAGGTCAACGAAGCTGACGTCTGAAGTGGGAACACGGAGTGACATACCGGTAAGTTTGCCGTTGAGTTCAGGAAGAACCTTGCCCACAGCCTTGGCAGCGCCAGTGCTTGAAGGGATGATGTTCTCGAGAATACCACGGCCACCGCGCCAGTCTTTCTTTGAAGGACCGTCAACAGTCTTCTGAGTGGCTGTAGCAGCGTGAACGGTAGTCATAAGGCCACGTACGATGCCGAATTTGTCGTTGAGAACCTTTGAGATAGGAGCAAGGCAGTTGGTGGTGCAAGATGCGTTGCTGATAATCTGCTGACCTGCGTAAGTCTTGTCGTTCACACCATAGACGAACATAGGAGTGGCATCCTTTGAAGGAGCCGACATGATGACTTTCTTCGCACCGGCCTTGATGTGGGCTGAAGCGAGTTCCTCAGTGAGGAAGAAGCCTGTTGACTCTACAACTACATCTACTCCGAGAGCGCCCCAGGTAATGGCTGAAGGGTCTTTCTCTGCGAACACCTGAATCTTGTTGCCATCTACAATCATGTAGTTGCCCTCGACTTTGATGTCGTGATTGAAGATGCCGTGTACTGAATCGTACTTGAGCATGTAAGCGAGATAATCAGGATCGAGAAGGTCATTGATACCTACGACCTGGATGTCCTGTGAGAAGTTCTCTACTGCGGCACGGAAGACCATACGACCGATACGGCCAAATCCGTTGATACCAAGTTTAA
>JAKSKQ010000067.1 GCA_024401675.1 Bacteroidales bacterium
GCCGTCGCCGACCTTTCATCCACTTACGGAGGACAGCTTGCCTCGGCCAAGAGGGCTGTCGCTCTGGTGGACAATTCATACATTGTGGTCGAGGACCTTCTCAAGGCTCTCAGCACTTCGGATGCCGAGGTCGTGTGGAACCTGACGACCAAGGCCGCTGCCGGTTTCACATTCGACCAGGCAAGCAATACGGTCACACTCAAGTGCAAGAACGGTTCGAGCCAGACGATGACCGTCAATATGAAAGTCGTGTTCGACAATCCCGACGCCACACCGGACGGCATCACTGTGACAAGGACAGCCGTCAATGACGAATTGAAATATCCCAGTGCCGAGACTGCCGCCGCAAATCATTATTTTGTAAGGATTTCCTACAAAATCAAGAAGGGAATGACCCAGAGGATGAAGGTGTACATCCTTCCCTCGACAGTCAGCACATCTACAACAACAAATAATTTCATAGACTGATGAGATTCCGTATTTGCAATTTGTTTTTTGTCTCAGGCTTGTTCGCATCCGTGATTTCATGCGGAAGAATGCCTGTTGAAGTCATATACGAGCAGGATACTCCCGTCCGGGAGACGGTGACTCCCGTTCTCGCCCTCGATGTGGATTCCTCGTCCGAATTGAAGAACCTGTCCTACAGCATAAATTCTCCGCTCCTCAAACAAGCCGCCGGTGCGGATGACAGCGCGGCGGGGACGAAAGTTCCTTCCGAAGTGCTGACGGACGGATATGTTTTCCAGTTCACTTCCCAGGGACTGATGCTCGCCAAGGAAAGTTTCTCGCTTGTGCCCGGAGAAATGCTGCGTCCCCGTCTTACCACCGGACTGTGCCAGACTATATATGTGATCACGAACTGCGGCAGCCTGGACTTGTCTTCAGTTGTGGACCTCGCCAGTTTCGAGAGCCTGACTTACGATGCTGAAAAAATCCTGGAAGAAGACGACATCCCATATGTCGGTTCGGCGAAGGGAGTGGATATCGAGGCCGGGTCCAGTACTCCGCTCGGCATATCCCTGAAAAGGATTGTGTCCAGGATTGAAGTGAATTACACATTCAATGTCAGCGGCGTCATCCTTGAAAGTGTGTCGCTGATGGATGCTCCGTCGTCTGTCACTTTCGCGTCCCCTTCCGCCGACGGAATTTCCACTTTCTACCCCGAGGCCATTCTCGAGAGCAATTTCAAGAATATCGACGTTCCAGTTGACGAGCAGCACCGCACATCCGGCAGTTTGAGCTGGTATGTGTCGGACAACATCAGGGGCGCTATCCCGGAATACACTCTGGAGCAGCAGAAGAATGCGGCCAATGCGCCGTCCAAGAGTACCTATGTCCTGTTTACCGGCACCGAGCCTGCTACCGGCAATACATACAGGTATTCCCTTTATCCGGGAGGGGATGTCTGCGGTGACTACAACCTGCGCCGCGGCAATACCTATAAGATGAATGTGGCGATTTCAGACAAGGGGGCAGAGGTCGATTCGAGAGTCGAAGTTGATGTGCCCCCGGTCATTATCGTGCATGAATATTCCGATCCTGCCAACTGCTATGTTGTAAAACCCGGCGGGGAAGTCGTAATCGGGTATCGCGAAGGCGCGGACGGCAAAAAGAATTCATATACATCCGGAGCCGATGTGGCTGATGCCTGTATCGTATGGCAGACAAAGGAAAACGGCGCTCTCGCCCTGGGGAAGCAGTCCGAAGTCCTCTCTTTTTCCAGAGACGAGTCCCTTGGCGATGACCTTCTCACTGTCAAGACCGCCGCAGAGGGCAATGCCCTTGTCGCTGTCCGCGATGCCTCGGGCAATATTCTGTGGTCCTGGCATATATGGGTGACCGATTATGATCCGGAAGAAACATATCTGGACTACAACAATACCATCTGGATGGACCGTTCGCTCGGAGCACTCAATTCCGCCCGTGACAAGAGCAGGACCGAAGGCTGGCTGTACCAGTGGGGCCGCAAGGACCCCTTCCCTCCCATAGACTGGTTCGAGCCTCTGGAGGAAAGTGGTTCAATCCAGCATGCCATCGCTCTTTACGACGGAGATGGGAATCTGCTTCCCGATGTGGATCTCTCGGATTTCGGAGTGGGGGACAAGCAGGTGGCCAAGATGCCGGTCGGCAGCGCCCAGTCCAATCTTGAGTATTCCATAGCACACCCTCTGACATTCATCTACAATGACGATGCGTCGGAGAGCAACACCGCGACTCACTGCATACACTGGATTTCTTCCGTGCAGGAGTCTGATGCCATGGCTATGACGTTGTGGAGTGCAGTGTCCAAGACTGCATGGGATCCGTGTCCGGCAGGGTGGACTGTGGCATCCACGAATTTCTACTCGAACGATCCTCCCAAACACAACTCCCTGACATACACGACAAATGCAATATCCAGCTTTTCTTCGGACAATCCTCAGGAAAGAGGCGCATACATCAATGTCCTTGACAACAAGACAGTATGGGTGCCTTTCCAGGGATACCGCCGCTGTACCAAAGGGGGCATAACCACAAATTGCGGTGATGTCGGAGTCTTCTGGACTTCCAACAATCAGGATGCTTGCCGCACCTGGGCCATGAAGTTCAGGGCCGCCGATCTCAGAACAATGGTTACATACCCCAGAAGCAACGGTCTGTGCATCAGATGTGTCAAGATAGCGGAACAATAAAATAACATCATATCATGAAGAAATCGGTTCTAATTATTTCGTGCATTGCATTGCCGCTCCTGGTCTGCTCTTGCGGCAAGTGCGGACTCTACAGGATGATTGACAAGGCTTTCGAGAATGCCCAGGCGCAGTACATCCCTCTGGCGGACAGTATTCTTACCGCCTGCCCCGGAAGGTTCCCCCATTCTCTCAAAGAAGATGGGAGTATGACTGCCGTCAAGTCCAACGGGTGGACAAGCGGATTTTTCCCCGGCTCTCTCTGGTACATCTATGAGTGGGGACAGAATCCCGAAATAAGGGATTTCGCGGACAAGTTCACAGCCCAGATGGAGAAGGAGCAGTATAACACCCACACCCATGATGTCGGCTTCATGATGTATTGCAGTTACGGCAATTCATACCGTCTCTGCCCCGATACATTGAAAAGGAGAATACTCATAAACTCCGCCAACTCCCTGAAGTCCAGAATGAATCCTGTTGTCGGATGCATCCGCTCATGGGACGGTGAAGTCAAGCCCGGCTGGCATTATCCGGTCATCATAGACAATATGATGAATCTCGAACTTCTTATGTGGGCTTTCACCGAGACAGGCGACAGCACATATCTGAAAACAGCGGTATGCCACGCCGACCATACGATTCTGAACCATTTCCGGGAGGATTACAGTTCCTACCATGTCGTGAATTACGATCCCGTGACAGGCGATGCGATGTTCAAGGGCACTCATCAGGGCCTCTCCGATGACAGTGCCTGGGCCCGCGGCCAGGCCTGGGGTCTGTATGGATATACGATGATGTACCGCTTCACCTCAGATGACCGATATCTCCATCAGGCGGGAAAAATAGCGGAATACATCACTTCCTTCCCGGTCATGCCTGCGGACAAGATTCCCTACTGGGACTTCATGGCCCCGAAGGATGGGGAGTGGACTCCCCGCGATGCTTCTGCCGGGGCGCTCTATGCTTCCGCGCTTCTTGAACTCAGCACTTATGTGGAAGCGGATCTGTCCGAGGGGTACCGTGAATACGCCATCGATATTCTCAAGTCGCTTTCTTCGAAAGAATATACGGCTGCCAGGGGCACCAACGGAAGATTCCTTCTCAGACATTCGACCACTTCGTTCCCTGCCGGCAGGGAAATAGACAAGCCCTTGAACTATGCCGACTATTATTATCTGGAGGCATTGTTGAGGCTGAAGAATATCTTGGATTCAGAGAGGTAAAACGTTTTACAAAACAAAAGAAAGTTTAGTAAATGGATAAGAAGATATTGAGTTCCGTGATTACTATCAGGGATGTGGCGGAGGCTGCAGGAGTGTCAACCACTATGGTATCCATGGTACTCAATGCGAGGCGCGGACCGTCCGGGGAATATTTGTGCTCGGCATCGGACGCCACTGCGCGCAGGATAGTGGAAACAGCGGCGAAATTGGGCTATCACAAGAATATAGCCGCTTCCTCGCTGCGCTCGGGCAAGAGCCGTACTATAGGAATCATTGTCCCTGATATTTTGAACTCCTTTTTCGGCTCGGTGTGCAAGAAAATCGAGGCCCTGACTGCCGATATCGGCTATCTGGCGCTTTTCGGGAATACCGATGAGAATCCTGTCAAGATGGAGCGGCTTGTCAATCAGTTCATCTCCATAGGGGTTGACGGCCTTATTGTGGCATCCTGCCGCGATTCCGAAACCTTGTTGCGGAAGGTTCATGACAGCAATATACCGATAGTCTTGATAGACAGGGATATACCCTCGTTGGAAAATGTGTCCAGGGTGATGTTCGACAACGAGAATGCCGGCAGGATAGCCACCAGACATCTGATTGACAACGGCTACAAGAAGATAGAGTTCATCCTGTACGAATCTGCGGTGGATACCCTTACTTCCCGCGCGGAGGGTTATATAAAAGAAATGAGGGACAACGGCCTCGGATCCAGAATCGTGGTCAACAAAGTCCATTATGAAAGTATCCGCGAAGATGTGCTCAATGTAATCAGGGAAGCTCATAAGAGAGGAGCCCAGGCGATGATTCTTTCTTCGAATCTGGTCACTCTGTCAGGAATCGCGGCAATCAACAATCTGGATTTCGCCATTCCCGATGAAATGGCGCTGGTCGGTTTTGACCAGGAAGGGAGGGTGGAACTTTTCAACCCCCAGATATCATATATCTATCAGCCGACCGACCTCGTTTCGGAAAAATCAGTTGAGATGCTTAAAAAGTCGATAGAAGAAGGGAAAAACAATATGAAAGAGATTATCGAGCCGGTCATAGTGCCCGGCAAATCTTCGAGGTCTTCAAAAAGTGTGAAGGAAGACTCGATACTTTTATGTGGGTCAGCATTCGATGACAAGGGCGGATGGATATCCGATCCGCAGTTCTTCGAATCCAATAATTCCAGCAGCATGCTCGCACATGGCCTCGGCGTCCCTGTAAAAGATGCGTCAACCATGTTCAGGGTCGCCCGCACGGGGAAATATTATGTTCATGTCCACACAAGGAACTGGATTGCCTGGTGGTCGGACAAACCCGCACCCGGCATATTCAAGGTCGCTGTTGACGGTGTGGAACTGGATACAGTATTCGGTCAGGGTGGCCCCCAATGGTACTGGCAGGACGGCGGCACTGTCGAACTGACAGAAGGAAACCATGTGATTTCGGTTCATGACCTCACAGGTTTCGAAGGGCGTTTCGACGCCATACTCCTATCTCTGAATCCCGGTACTCCCGTCGGAGAAATACAGACCCTGCGCTCGCGTCTTCTGGACCTTCCTGAGACCCCAGAGGACTACGGATACTTCGACCTCGTGGTTGTCGGAGGAGGTGTCGCCGGAATGTGCGCCGCGATAGCTGCGGCCCGCCTGGGGCAGCACGTGGCACTGATCCAGGACAGGAAGGTGCTCGGCGGAAACAATTCTTCGGAAGTCCGTGTGGGACTGGGAGGACGCCTGAATATCGGGCCGTTCCCGTCCCTGGGCTATCTTCTGAATGAATTCGGCCCCGCTGCCAAGGGCAATGCCCGTCCGGCATCGACCTACGAAGACGACAAGAAACTCGCCATAGTGCAGAAAGAAAAGAATATCACTCTCATTCTCGGCTACAGGGTCACTTCCGTAGTGAAGTCGGATTCGAGAAGAATCAGTTCCGTCATAGCCACGAATGTCGATGACTACCGGACCATCAAGGTTTCCGGCCACTACTTCGCGGATTGTACCGGAGATGCGGTTCTCGGATATATCGCAGGTGCCGACTGGGCCATGGGAAGGGAGGCGAAATCGGAATACGGGGAGCCTTCAGCGCCGGAAGTCGCGGACGGAATCACTCTCGGGGCCTCGGTCCAGTGGTATTCCGAGGAAACCGATACTCCCCAGGAATTTCCGGACATCGACTGGGGCTTGGAAATCAATGAGGAAACCGTCCAGAAGGTCCGCCGCGGCCAGTGGTACTGGGAAGTGGGCATGAAGGATGACCAGATTCAGGAAAATGAAAAAATCCGTGACTACGGCATGTATGTGGCCTATTCCAACTGGTCGTACATAAAGAATCATGCCTCTTTCAAGGATGAATATTCCAACACGAAGTTCGCATGGCTCTCCTTCTATGCCGGAAAACGCGAAAGCCGCCGTCTCCTCGGAGAGTTTGTGCTGCGCGAACAGGACTTGAGGAATTTCACCATATATCCGGACGGCTGCGTCGCGACATCCTGGTACATTGACAATCATGAACCGGATCCCGAAAATGCTAAACATTTCAAGGATCCTTTCCTCAGCCGCGGCTGTCTTACACCTCTGGATTTCTATCCCATCCCGTTCCGCTGCTTCTACAGCAGGAGCATAGACAATCTGTTCATGGCCGGCAGGGATATCTCCGTGAGCCATCTTGCTCTCGGCACCACCAGGGTGATGAGAACCTGCGCCATGATGGGAGAGGTTGTCGGAATGGCCAGTGTGGTATGTATGGAGAACGGAGTGGATCCGTCAGGGATATGGCCGGCGCATTTCGATGAGCTCAAGGCTCTGATGGAAAAGGGCGTGGGCGACACCAATATGCCTTATCTCCAGGTCTATACTCTTATCGACACCACTGCCGCAAGAGATGAAAATTGCTGAAAATCAATAAAAATCAATGAATATGAGAAGAGTTACCATGACCGCTCCCCGGACACTGAAGTTCGAGGACAACATCCCGGCTCCACAGGCCGGAGATTTGAAAGACAATGAAATATTGCTCAATGTCAAGCGTATAGGAATCTGCGGGTCCGAGATTCATTCATACCACGGACTGCATCCTTCCTGCATTTATCCTGTTGTGCAGGGCCACGAATATTCCGGCACGGTTGTCGCTGTCGGAAAGGGTGTGACCGGTTTCAAAGCCGGCGACCATGCCACGGCAAGACCCCAGCTCGTCTGCGGGAAATGCAATCCCTGCAAGAAAGGGCTCTACAATATATGTGAAAATCTCAAGGTTCAGGCCTTCCATGCCGACGGCGCGGCTCAGGACTATTTTGTCGTGACAGAGGACAGGGCGGTCCTTCTTCCTGAAGACATGCCCCTCGACTTCGGTGCCATGGTGGAGCCTGTCGCCGTGGCTGCGCATGCCACCAGCCGCCCGAGGGCCCTTGTCGGAAAGAATGTAGTGGTCTCCGGCGCCGGTACTATCGGAAATCTCGTGGCGCAGTTTGCCAAGGCCCGCGGTGCGAAGAAGGTGCTCATAACAGACATCAGCGACCTCAGACTTCAGAAAGCCAGGGAATGTGGCATCGACTGCACTCTCAATGTCAGGGAAAAATCCCTCAAGGATGCCATTCCTGAAATTTTCGGAGAGGAAGGGTATCAGACCGCATTCGAAGTCTCAGGAGTCGAGTCGTCGATCCAGTCCCTGATGGCGACCATCGAAAAAGGAAGCGATATCGTGATTGTGGCTGTATTCGCCCACAATCCGGTAATCAACATGGAGCATCTCGGAGAGCATGAACTGAATCTGATAGGGACGCTTATGTACAGGCACGAGGATTACCTCACCGCTGTCCGGGAAATTCACAAGGGCACGATAAACCTTGAACCGCTTGTCACTGACCGTTTCTCACTTCAGGATTATGATAAGGCCTACGAATATATCGAGGCCAATAAGGAGAATTCCATGAAGGTGATGATAGAACTTTGATTTTGGCGGATAAAGTGTTATCTTCGCCTGAATGTTTCGTATAAATATCATGAGAAAGACAATTATCGGTATCGCATGGGCTCTTGCAGTCCTTGCATGCCTTTCCTGCAGCAGAGAGGCCAGAGTCATGGCCCGTCACGTGCCTGAAAGGGCGGATGACTTCGTTTTTGAAAACAACCTTATCGCAGGCCGCATCTACGGGCAGGCGCTTGAGGGAAATCCGACATCTCCGGGAATCGACATCTGGGTGAAACTGCCCGGAAAACTCGTGGCGAACGAGTGGTACAGCCACATCGGGGAAAACGGCAATGAGGGGTATTATCATCACGACCATGGCGGAAAGGACTGCTACAAAGTGGCCGTGAGCCTTGGCGGCGGTGCGACTTCTCCGCTTGTGAACGGAAAACTCATGCTTCCCGTGACCAACTGGAGAAGTTATGAAATACTGGAGCAGAGCGCCGACAAGATTGTATTTGTGCTCAATTATCCCCAGTGGGACTGCGACAGCATAAGTGTATCCCTTTCCAAGAAGATTACTGTTGTTCCCGACACATATTTCCTCAAATGCGAGGACAGCTACACTTTCAGCGGGACCGATTCTCTCATGATTGCCGCCGGCATCATCCGTCACGCGAAGATGAACACCATCGAGGCGGAGCAGTTCTCCGACGGTCTGTATGCAATCTGGGAGCAGGCTTCAGACCAGCACGTCGAGCCTGAAGACGGACGCATCGGAGTCGGAATCTATGTGCCCGGTGCCACTCTGTGCGGCATTGCCGAAAATGAGGTACACGGCTTGTGCGGAAAGAAAATCGCTTCGGGAGAGACTTTCACCTATTGGTTCGGCAATTGCTGGAGCAAGGGCGATATCAAGTCCGCTGACGCGTGGTTCGGGAAATGCAATGAACTGAAAGAAATTTACAAATAGACAATATCATGACTAATCCATTTTCACTTGAAGGGAAGAACGCCTGGATTACCGGTGCGTCTTACGGAATCGGCTTCAACATCGCGAAGGCATTTGTTGCTGCCGGAATCAAAACCATCATTTTCAATGACATCAATGAAGCCGCTCTCCAGAGAGGCCTCGACAACTATAAGGAAGCAGGCATAACCAATGTGAAAGGTTATGTATGCGATGTGACAGACGAAGTCGCAATCAAGGCTCTTGTGGAGAAAATCCATGAGGAAGTCGGCCAGATCGACATTCTTGTCAACAATGCGGGAATCATCAAGAGAATCCCCATGCACGAGATGAAGAGGGCTGAATTCCAGCAGGTAATAGACATTGACCTCGTGGCTCCCTACATCGTCTCCAGCGCCGTGCTTCCCGAGATGATGGAGCGCCGCGAAGGCAAGATTATCAACATCTGCTCCATGATGAGCGAACTCGGACGTGAGACGGTGTCAGCCTACGCTGCCGCAAAGGGCGGACTGAAGATGCTCACCCGCAACATCTGCTCCGAGTATGGCGAGTACAACATCCAGT
>JAKSKQ010000068.1 GCA_024401675.1 Bacteroidales bacterium
AAATGTCTTTCACTCTCCCCGGCAATTGCTCCCTTTCCGTCACTGAGGACAGACAAGATAAAGGACAATATGAGGATGAGGACTTTCACTGCAGCGCAAATTTAGGAAAAAATATTGAGACAGAAGACAACCAAGTTCATCCGTTCATACGAGTGAATGATTCGCGTATGTACGAAAATCATCCGTGCGTCAGAAGTAGGATTCCACGCACAAACACATCAATTTGCCCTCTCCGTGCGTCAGAATGGCTTTTCCACGCACAAACCAATCAAAACCGGATGACCCCTCAAACCTGTCGGTCTCCGGAGCCCATCGTTCTACACCACTACAAAGGCAACTATTGTGGACGGGATTTCGTTTACGAAAGCCCGGGCAAAAAGCGAGCGAGGGGGCTTGAAGCGCTAAAAATCCGGACTCAGACACATAGTTTTACTGGTGATCCCTAAGGTTAGAGTGACCGGGAATATTGGAGTGGAGATTGATTTAGAGAATTGCGTAACGTTTGCGTAACGTTTTTAAACTGAAAACCCCTCTCAGCGTGTACTGAAAGGGGTTTCTGCGGTGCGGAAGGGGCTCGAACCCTCGACCTCCGGCGTGACAGGCCGGCATTCTAACCAAACTGAACTACCGCACCGTGCGGTGTTTTTGAAAGCGGTGCAAATGTACAACTTTTTTTGAAATCTGCAACCAATTTCGTGCGGAAGGCGAGACTCGAACTCGCACAGGAAAAACTCCCACTACCCCCTCAAAGTAGCGCGTCTACCATTTCGCCACTTCCGCGATTGGGACTGCAAATATAGCGACTTTTTATGAAAGTGCAATATTATTTCTGATTTTTTTTAAAGCAAACCGCGTCTGCGGGCGAATTCGATGATGAAATTGGCTGTGCCTTCTATGCCGAGAATGCTGGAATCCAGACACAAATCGTAGGTTGAGGCCCGCCCCCATTTGGTGAAGGTGTAGTAGCCGTAGTAGGAAGACCTTTCCTTATCCTTTGACAGAAGCATATCGAGAGCCTTGTCCTCGTCTATCCCGAGCCTTTCGGAGATTCGTTTCGCGCGCACATCCTTGGGAGCGCAGATAAATACATCCAGACAACAGTCCATATCCCTGAGCACATAGTCCGCGCAGCGTCCGACAAAAATCGCGCTGCCTTTCTCAGCTATGCTGCGGATGGCGTCGCACTGGAACTGGAACAACCCGTTCCCGCTGAGAACTCCGCCGTCCGTGTTGAAGTGCCAAGTGTCGAACTTCATGATGGCGGAGAGGAATTTGTTCTTGTGCTCGTCCTTCTTCCGGAAGAATTCAGTTGCGATACCGCTGTCCCTGGCGGCCTGTTCGAGAATGGCATTGTCATAAACAGGAATGCCAAGTTTGCGGGAGAGGATATCAGCGACAGCCTTGCCTCCGCTTCCGAATGACCGCCCGATGTTGATGATGATTTTTTTGTCGTCCATATTCCTGTCAGATTGCGCTGCCGAGTGTTGAAGGGTCATCTCCGTCTTTCATGCGTCCCAATTTCCTGAGCAGGTCCACCCTGAGAACCATTGCCGTGAGGAAGGCCAGCACATCGGATACCGGGAAACTGATCCAGACACCCTCGGCTCCGAGCCACAGCGGCAGCAGATACAGCAGCGGCACAAGGTAGAGAAGCTGTCTGATAAGCGAGAGGAAAATCGATTTCCGCACCATTCCGAGGCACTGGAAAAAGTTGGTCGTCACCATGTGGAAGGGTACCACGAGAATCAGGCAGTTCATGATTCTGAGCCCGTGGGAGGAAATGTCGAGAAGGAGCGCATCGTGAGTGAAGATGCCGCAGACGGTCCGCGGTATGAAAATGCTTATCACGAATGCCAGTGCACAGACTATAAAGGCCAGCCACACGGTCCTGGTATAGACATCCTTCACACGGGAATATTTTCTCGCTCCGTAATTGTATCCGGCGATGGGCTGCATACCCTGGTTGAACCCCATACACATCATTATGAAGATGAATGTCAGGCGGTTGCATATTCCGAACGCGCCGACTCCGAGATCCCCGACATATTTGAGCAACTGCTGGTTGATGAAAAGTGTCACTATGCAGCTTGCCGAATTCATCAGGAACGGGCCCATGCCTATGCTCATGGAGTCTCTGGCAATCTTCCAGTTCAGTTTCAGGAATCCCTTGTCAAAATGCACCGCGGCGGTCGGCTCGTAGAATTTCTTTATCACAATCACAAGGGCCGCGGCCTGCGAAATCACGGTGGCAATTGCGGCTCCTTTGATGCCCATATCCAGCGCAAAAATCATTATGGGGTCCAAAATTGTGTTGAAAATCACAGTGAAGAGTGTCAGCCCCATTGCTGTGCGAGGATTTCCTGTGGCGCGCATGGCTGCGTTGAGCCCGAAATAAAGGTGGGTGATTATGTTGCCGTAGAGAATGATTTTCATGTAGTCGGCCGCATAGCCCACAGTGTTCTCACTGGCCCCGAAGAACATAAGAATCGGATTGAGGAACGCCAGCGCCACAATCATGAAAATAAATCCGATGATAATATTGAGGGAGACAACATTGCTCAGGACTTTGCCGGCGGCCTTGTAGTTCTTCTGCCCCAGAAGGACGGACAGCATGGTGGAGGCACCGACTCCGACAAGAGTTCCGAACGCGGTGGAGAGATTCATCAGCGGGAAGGTGACGGCAAGACCGGAAATGGCGAGCGCACCGACTCCCTGGCCGATGAAGATGCTGTCCACCATGTTATACAAGGAGGAAGCCGTCATCGCAATGATTGCGGGGATGGCGTATTTCTTGAGGAGACTGCCGATTCTTTCGGTGCCCAGTTCTGTGGGGATTGCCTTGGAGACCGCTTCTGAGGCCATCTTACTTCACCATTTCAATTTTGAACACGAGAGGGGAGTACGGGGGTATCGCCTCCCCGCTGCCCGAAGCCTTGTATCCGAAGTCGGAAGTGAACATGGCGATGACAGTCTCGCCCCGTCTCATTTTGCTCAGGGCGATATTGAACCCTGTTATGATGTTGGTGCTGCCGCCGAATGTGATTTCTTCGCGATTGGGCTTCCATACAACCGCTTTCGGGGAGTAAGTCGCCGAGGGTGAGTACAGATTATGGACTTTTGCCGTGTCCTTGATGGATGTGTCGAACACCGCGCCGCTAAGGAGCCGCCCGGTGTAGTTCACATTGAATGTAGTGTCGGCGGCCCAGACAGTCGTGTCCTGTGCTGTCTCATATCTTGCGAGATAGAATCCTTCCGCCACAGTATCGACCTTCTCGAAATTCTGCGCCCTGATATATTTTCCGAGCGTGTCGAGCTCCCATTGGGTGATGTCCTCGGTGCAGCCGGTCACTTCGATCTCGAATATGCAGTGGTCCACATCGGAAGTGTGGTCGAAATATTCCTGGAGGGTGGCGTAGCGGTTGTAGGTCATCAGCCATTTCGGGATGAGGACTGTCCTTTTGCCTCCCACCTTCATTCCGGACATGCTCTCTTCGATACCGGCATACATGTCGGATTTCATCAGGGGGAAGGAACCGTAGAAGTTGGACTTCCGGTAGGTCCCGATCTGCTTGGCCTTTTCCTCGTATGTGGTGGCGGTGATGGTGCCGTCGAAATCGTATTTGGTGTACTTCCCGAATACTATGTCATATCCGTCCACACATTCTCCGTCGCCTTCCTCGTTCTTCACGACACATGTTCCGTAGTCGCTCATGACATACTGGTCCCCATAGTGGACCTTGATATAGGACAGGAAATATCTTTGCGCCGACTGATTGTCGGTCTCGACCACGGTTTTCGCGCATCCCGGGAGCAGAAGGGCCGCCGCGACAGCGCTGATTACAAATATATATGCTGAATGTTTCATGTTACTGATTGCTGCCTACAAATTGTACCTTTACATAATATAGGAGCGCCGAGTTGGACGGAATCCTGCCCACACTCCTGTTCCCGAATCCTCTTTTCCCGGAAAAAATTATGTAGCATTCTTCCCCTTCCTTCACCCCGACAAGCCCGTTGCGAAGCCCCTCGATCATGGGATATTCGCCGAGGTTGATGTTGAGGACCTGGAACCTGGATTCGTCGGAAGTGTCCCAGCCGGAGGCTTTCGCCTGTTCTATGTCGTTGGTCTGGAAGAGATTGTTCTTGTTGAAATTGTTGGTGAAGATATAACCGCCCCAGAAGAAAGAGACATTGTTCCCGTCCGCGAGGGCAGGGCCTTCTCCGGCCTTGAGGGTGACACGGCTGGCTCCGCCGTTGTAGGTTACCCTCATGGTCGTATCCTGCTTGAGCAGGTTGGTTATGTATTTGTCTATGTTGTCTTCCTGCCGTGTGTATTCCAGTTCCAGACTCTCCTTGGTGCAGGAAAGTCCGGCGACGAGGACCGTGATGGCGGCAAGTGCATGTATGACTGTCCGTTTCATGTCAGTTTTCCGCAAAATATTCATCCGTCACCCTTTTAATATAGTCTTCCACAGAAGAAAAATTCTTCACATCCTGCGGAATGAAAATCTTGCCGCCGGAGGCGAGGACATGGCCGCCGCCGTGAAAATATCTGTGCGCGATTTCGTTGCAGGAGGTGCCGCGCTTGGACCTGAGGGACACTCTGACAGCATCGATATTCTGCCTTGCGAAGATGCTCAGCCGCACGTCGAGGGCGGCGAGGGGCAGGTTCACGAAGCCTTCAGTCTCGCCTTCCTGCAATCCCAGGTCGCGGTTTTCCTTTTCGGAAAGGGTCAGAATCGCGACTCCGTTATCAGTGATTTTCATCTTCCCGAGCACATGTGCCATGGCCCGGAGCCTCTCTTGCCTGTATGAGTTGTAAATGTGGGCGAGAATATCCTCTCTGTCCACACCTGCGGCTATGAGTTCGGACGCCATCTCCAAAGTTGAGGGGAAAGTTGAATTTCCGAAATTGTTGGAATCCGTGGTCATTCCGCAGAGGAGGGCGTAGGGGCTGCGCCCGGGAAGACGGTCCGCGCCGCCGCACAGCGCCTTCAGTATCCAGAACACAATTTCGCTGGCGGAGGAAACTTCGGTCTCGGAAAACACCAGGTCGAATGCGTCTCTTTCCGGCCCCGGGTGATGGTCTATGAGGACCTTGACGGCAGAACTGCTGCGGACCATGTCACCGACGGCATCTAGGCGGGACAATGTATTGAAATCCACGCAGATGATAAGGTCGGCTGCGGAAATGAGAGCGGTCGCTTCAATCTTGTGGCCTTCGGCGGTCAGGGTGCGGGCTGCGGACTCTTCATCCTGAATGAAAGAAAGAGTGGCGGCGATTTCGGAGGGCAGTACAATCCTTGCGTCCTTCCCGAGGGAGAGAAGATACGAAAGCATCGCCGTCGATGACCCGACAGCATCCCCGTCGGGGTTGACATGGGAAATCACGACAGGCTTCGAGGCCTGCCGGACGGCATTTTGCAGAGTCTTGATGTCTCCGGAGTCAAGTCGCAGCATCTTTCAATGTTTTTCTTTATGCAAAAATACAAATAAATTGGATTTGAAAAATCAATTTTCTAACTTTGCGTGGTTAAGGCAAAAAATAAAACAGCATATCAAATGAATAAAACACTCAAAATCCTTACCTATGCGGTCCTTCCGATCGTGATCATCCTTTTGGCATATCTGAATGTGCGCAGCGTGATGACTCCCCTCAACTTCGAAAAGGAGAAGACCGCCCGTGAAGAGGTCGGAATCCAGCGTCTTAAAGACATCCGCACGCTCCAGACAGCATACAAGAGTGCCAACGGCAAGTATGCGGAGACTATGGACGAAGTCATCAAGTATTACAAGGAAGGCAAAATCGATGTCGTCATGCAGATCGGCTCCCAGGATGACTCTCTCGCAGTAGCCAACACCAAGGCTCTCAAGAAGAAGAACCCCAAGATTACCGCCGAGCAGATGAAGACCATCTACGACGAGACACACACTCCTCTCGTGTTCTCCATCACTACTCAGATTCCGGTAAAGGACACTCTCTGCCACAGGAATGATTTCGTGATTGACTCTCTCGCCTATATTCCTTTCTCAGGCGGACAGAAGGTGATTGTGGCCACCACAATCAAGAGCGTTTCCGGTGTCAATGTACCTCTCTTCGAGGCCTGCATGCCTTACAAGGCCCTCCTTCGCGGCATGAACCATCAGCTCATCGTCAACCTCAACGCCGAGCGTGAGGATACTGACCGCTATCCCGGCCTCAAGGTCGGCTCTGTCAGCGCTCCTAACAACAACGCCGGTAACTGGGAATAATGTTCTCAAGGGGTTTCTGTCTCGTCCCGGAGAAATTCGCGGATCCCGCCAGAGAGCGTGATCTCCTCGCGGAGGTCGCCACCCTCGGACCAAAAGATAAAGTACACAGCTTCCGCATTCCGGAATTCGGCGCGGTGGCTGTGTATTCTTTTTCGGAAGAAGAGGACAAGGGTGAACTTCCACGTCAGATTTGGATGCTCCAGAGTCTTGCCTCCGACACCGAGAACTACAACCGCATCATCGCCGCAGTTGACGGAGGACGCCTGTATCTTGTCATGGCACAGGGCCGTTCGCTTCTTCTGTGCTCGAATTACAGTTGCTCCGATTTTACCACCGCGCAGTACTATATCTTTGCCGCGATGAAGAAATTCCAACTCAATCCCCAGGTGTCTACAGTCCGCTTCTGCACCCCTCTTTCCGATGAGGAGATACAGTCCCTGTGCAACTATTTCCGTAAAGTGGACGTGTTCTGATGCGCATCATCGGCGGAAAACTTGCCGGCAAGACAATCTTGCCTCCCGAAGGCTACAAGGCCCGTCCCACCACTGATTTCGCCAAGGAGGGACTTTTCAATATCCTGGACAACGAATACGATTTCGAAGACCTTAAGATTCTGGACCTGTTCGGAGGCACCGGCTCCATCTCCCTTGAATTCGCCTCGAGAGGAGTAGGCGAGGTGACCTGCATCGAGATGGCCCAGCCCAATGTGAACTTCATAAAGTCCCAGGTCAGCAAGTTCGCACTGGAGGACATAATCAAAGTCCTGCACTACAATGTATTCGACTATCTTCCCTTATGCGGGAGGAAGTTCGATATAGTATTTGCGGACCCTCCGTATGCAATCGATGGCCTTGACGCTCTTCCGGACAAAGTATTCGCCGCCGATATCCTTCACCCGGGGGCCTATTTCATCCTCGAACATCCACAGGAGTACTCTTTCAAAGAAAATCCGTACTTCCTTAAGGAGAGAAAGTACGGAAATGTGCATTTCAGCTTCTTTGAGAAGCCCGGGGAATAATTTCTAACCGAAATAATCTATCGCCATGGCATGCTTGACATCCGCGAGGGTGGCGGCTGCGACTTTGCGTGCCTCGTCGGAGCCTTTGCGGAGCATCTCCATGACTGCGGGAATGTCCTGCGCATATTGTGCGCGGCGCTCCCTGATGGGGCCGAGGGTGTCTTCAAGCACGGCGGCGAGGAAGTTCTTCACCATCATGTCTCCGAGTCCTCCTGCCCGATACTGAGCCTTGACCTCATCCAGATTCTTGAAACTGAATGATGCCTTGCGGCCCACGAAGCAGTCGGCGAATTTTTCGAAGTGCTCGTCGCGGCAGAAAGCATCGAGATAAGTAAACACGGTGTTACCCTCGATGTGCCCGGGGTCTGAAACCTGAAGGTGGAGGGGGTCTGTGTACATTCCCTTGACTTTGGCCTTGACAGTTTCAGCGTCGTCGGCCAGATAGATGCAGTTGCCGAGGGATTTACTCATCTTGGCTTTGCCGTCGGTTCCGGGAAGACGGAGGCAGGCGGCATTGTCCGGAAGCAGGATTTCGGGCTCCACAAGAACAGGAGCGTAGGTGCCGTTGAACTTGCGGACGATTTCTCTCGTCTGCTCGATCATGGGCTCCTGGTCCTCGCCGACCGGAACCGTTGTCGCCTTGAAGGCGGTGATGTCCGCGGCCTGACTGATGGGGTAGCAGAAGAATCCTACCGGAGTTCCGGCCTTGCCTTCGGCGCCGTCTTCTGTCTCTGAGAAGCCGCGCATCTTTATTTCGGACTTGACGGTCGGGTTGCGCTGAAGCCTCTGGACAGTGACCAGATTCATATAATAGAACGAGAGTTCGGTGAGTTCGGGAACATACGACTGCACGAAGATTGTGGTCTTGGCGGGGTCGAGCCCTGCCGCGAGGTAATCCAGTGCGACTTCGGAAATGTTCTGGCGCACCTTGCCCGGATTGTCGGCGTTGTCGGTAAGAGCCTGCGCGTCGGCAATCATCACGAAAATCTTGTCATATTGTCCGCTGTTCTGAAGCTCGACCCTGCGGCGCAGCGATCCCACATAGTGACCGATGTGAAGGCGGCCGGTCGGGCGGTCGCCTGTAAGAATTATCTTTGCCATCAGTCTTTGCTTTCAGAGAGTTTCTCGCGAATCTTCGCTTCGATTTCGTCGCACAGTTCGACATTGTCGGAAAGCAGCTGCTTCACAGCGTCCCTTCCCTGGGCGAGTTTTGTCTCGCCGTAACTGAACCATGAACCGCTCTTGCGGATGATGTCGAAATCCACTGCCAGGTCAATCACTTCCCCGACATGGGAAATGCCTTCTCCGAAGACGATGTCGAACTCGCACTTCTTGAAGGGGGGAGCCATCTTGTTCTTGACAATCTTGACCTTGGTGCGGTTGCCTGTAGCCTCGTCACCGTCTTTGAGCTGGGTGGTCTTGCGGACATCGACCCTGACTGATGCATAGAATTTCAGGGCGTTGCCTCCGGTAGTGGTCTCGGGATTGCCGAAAAGCACTCCGATCTTGTCACGGAGCTGGTTGATGAAGATGCAGCAGGTGTTGGTCTTGCTGATGTTGGCGGTGAGCTTGCGCAGGGCCTGACTCATCAGGCGGGCGTGAAGTCCCATTTTTGCGTCACCCATCTCGCCTTCGATTTCTGCCTTGGGCGTGAGGGCGGCGACTGAATCGATGACGATGATGTCGATTGCGCCGGAACGGATGAGGTTGTCCGCAATCTCGAGGGCCTGCTCTCCGCAGTCCGGTTGAGATATCAGAAGAGTGTCCAGATCCACACCGAGATTCTTGGCGTAGGTGCGGTCGAACGCATGTTCTGCATCGATGATGGCGGCTATACCTCCAGCTTTCTGGGCCTGAGCGATGGCGTGGATGGCCAGGGTGGTCTTACCACTTGACTCCGGTCCATAAATTTCAATGATTCTGCCGCGAGGGTATCCTCCAATTCCCAGGGCATGGTCGAGCGCGATGGAGCCGCTCGGAATCACTGAAACGTCCCATTTAGGCTGATCTCCCAACTTCATGATCGT